>CALMVK010000164.1 GCA_937873145.1 uncultured Granulicella sp.
CCCCAATAGCGCTCCCACTCTCAACGGGGTCAATCCCCGCCTTCCCGCCGCACCTATCCCCTCCACAGAGCAGGCCCGCTTCGACTGGAACTCCGCCTCCCAACTCAATCCGCGCTACCAGTTCGACGGCTTCGTCTCCGGCTCAGGCAATCAGTTCGCGCTCGCCGCCGCCATGGCCGTCGCCGAGCGACCTTCGAAGGCCTACAACCCACTCTTTCTCTACGGCGGCGTCGGCATGGGCAAGACCCACCTCATGCACGCCATCGGCCACGAAGCCAAGCGCCGCCTGCCCCATACCGCCATTAGCTACGTCTCCGGAGAGAAGTTCGTCAACGAACTCATCGACTCCCTCCGCTACAACAAGATGACCTCCTTCCGCGACAAATTCCGCTCCGTCGACGTTCTCCTCATCGACGACGTGCAGTTCCTCGCCGGAAAAGAGCGCATGCAGGAAGAGTTCTTCCACACCTTCAACGCCCTCCACGAGGAATCGAAGCAAATCGTCATCGCCAGTGACCGCCCCCCAAAAGAGCTTGGTGACATCGAAGACCGCCTCCGCTCCCGCTTCGAGTGGGGCCTCATCGCCGACATCCAGCCCCCCGATCTCGAAACCAAGGTCGCCATCCTCCAGCGCAAGGCCGAGGCCGAGCATGCTACGTTGCCCACCGAGGTCGCGCTCTTCATCGCCTCAAACGTCCGCACCAACGTCCGCGAGCTCGAAGGCGCTCTCATCCGCGTTATCGCCTGGTGCAGCCATCACGGCGTCGAGTGCTCGCTCGCCGTCGCCCAGCAGTGCCTCAAGCAATTCATCGACACCCAGGTCCGCAAGGTCACCATCGAGGCCATCCAGCGCGCCGTCGCCGAACAGTTCGGCATGCGCATCCCGGAGCTCAAGCAAAAGAACAACTCCCGCCAGATCGTTGTCCCCCGCCAGATCGCCATGTACCTCGCCAAACAGATGACCGAGGCTTCGCTGCCGGAGATCGGCCGGCAGTTCGGCGGCAAGCACCACACCACGGTCATGCACTCCATCGCCAAGATCGACGAGCAGCGCCGCCAGGACAAGGACCTCAACCGCACCCTCAACAAGCTCATCGAAACCCTCAGCTAACTCGCAAAATCATTCCTCCAATTCCCCAGGCCTCCCTTTAGAGGCCTGGTTTTTTTTGCCATGTAAAACCGCCCGCAGCTCAATCACGAGATCGCTCCAAATCTCGCCCCTCCTACCCACGCACGCTCCGCTGCTTACAATTCCACCCACGCTTATCCTCTACCCTCCCTCTCCGTTGTGCACAAACTGTCTCCTGTAACCTTTTTCTTCTCAATAGCTTGTCTACGCAATCCCACTTTCGGGCCAGCCTTCTTCAGCGCCGCCTCCCCAGCCGTGTGAACATCCGGAACAACCCGCACATCTCCACGAATTCCGTCTCCAGCAATCCGCATCTTCGGTTTCTCCGGACGTAGCTTTCTAAATCGGGACACCGGCCTAACCTGCACGATCCAATCGACTTTCCTCCGCAATCCACATTTCAAGCGCAAACGGCTACTACTTCTTTCTTATTTCTCTCTTTCAAGCTCTTTCTTAGAAGCCTTCGCGCTTGACCTCCTCGCCCTGTTCAAAGAGGATGAAAGCGTCCAACAGGAAGCCTTCCCTTGCGTGTCTTCTCTCTCGTCGTCTTACTCGTCCTTATGCCGTCGCGGTACGTCTCCTCCCAGCAACCGAACCACCACGAGTCCTCCATGACCGCCACTCAGTCCAAGGCAGCCGGAACCTTCGACATCCAGCTCGTCCCCACCGGCCACGCGCCTGACGCCTCTCTCCAAAGCCTCTCCCTCGCCAAGACCTACCATGGCGACCTCGAAGCCACCTCCAAGGGCGAGATGCTGGCCTCGGGCGGCCCGCCCAGCACCAGCGGCGGCTACGTCGCCTTGGAGCGCGTCACAGGCACCCTCGCCGGGCGCAGCGGCAGCTTCAGCGCCATGCAGTTCGGCACCATGTCCCCCGGCACCGCCCCCCAGCTGACCATGCAGGTCGTCCCTGGCTCCGGCACCGGAGACCTCACCGGCCTCTCCGGAACCATGACCCTCACCATCACCGGCGGCCAGCACCACTACACGTTGCACTACGGCTTCTCCGGCCCAGAGAGCAGACCCTAAAAGGGCGTCCCTTCCGCAAAATCCGCGGTCACCGCCGTATACACGCCGGTCATGCTCGCCGGGTCGGAGAAGATCAATCCCAGCTCCCGGTTGCTGCCCAACGACTCGGTCGTGAGATTCTCCGATCCCACAAACAGCTGCGCCGATTCGGTGCCGTAATCCGCCAAAACCGTCTTGGCGTGAATGTAATAGCCGGTTGAGGACGTATAGACGGCAATCTTTGCCCCGCCAGACTTCAGCGCGGTCAGCGTCGCGCTGTACTTGCCTTCCAAATTCTCCTGCACCAACGTCACCGCAACGCCGCGCTGCAAAGCCGCTTCGAGAGCCGCCGCCAGAGCCGGATCACTGAACTCCTCCTGCGCCAGCAGCAACGAGCTCTTCGCCCCGGCAATCAGCGCCTCGAGCGCCGGCGCAGCGTTGGTTGGACTCCAAACCAGGTTGTCCCCCGTCGGCGGCGTGATCGCCTGATTCTCGAAGTCGGCGTTGAACACCGCCTCGATCGCCGCAATATCGTTCGCATTGTTCGTCATCACGGCGAAGTCGCGCGTCGTCGCGTAGTCCGTAGGAGTCAGGTTCAGCGTCAGGATCGCCGTCGTGGCCTGGTCGACGGTAATCGTCTTCTGGTGCGTCGCCAGGTAGACCGGGTTCGCCCAATGCACACCCACCTTGTGCTCCTGAAGATACGTGTAGGCCGGAGTGTTGCTCTTCTTTTCATTGTTCTGATCGAGAATCACGCGCACCGTCACGCCTGCCGCCGCGGCCTTGCCCAGCAGCGAGGTCACCGTAATATCGGTCAGCTCATACATGGTCATGTCGATCGACTTCTTCGCCGAAGACAGCAGATCGTAGATCGGAGTAAGGTCGTCCGCAGGCTCCGT
>CALMVK010000165.1 GCA_937873145.1 uncultured Granulicella sp.
GAGGTTCAGTGAACGTTTTAGCGATGTGGCTGCAGTTTTCGGGTGGGTCGAGCGTGCTGGGAAGCTTTGGCGGGCTGGCGCTGCCTTTGGTGTTTATCGCGGCCATGTATTTCTTGATGATCGCGCCGAACCAGAAGAAGCAGAAGGCATGGCAGGAGATGCTGAACGCGCTCAAGTCGGGCGATCGGGTAACGACCTCCGGCGGGCTGCGCGGCGTCGTGCTGCAGGTGCGGGACGACGTGGTGGTGGTGCGGGTGGCTCCGGACAACCTGAAGATGGAGTTCGTCAAAAGCGCGATCGCCGCCGTGACGACCGAAGAGACGGCGACAAAGGACTAATGACACGTTAGACTTAAGCCACATACGATCAGACTGTTCTCAGGGCTTGAGACGAAAGCCCCGTGGACGGGACAGGAAGAGAACAGGTGCGTGCCGAAAGGTTTTCAGGCGGCGGCGCTTCAGACAAAAATCATGGGCAAGAATCCTGCCACCAAGTTAGCCATTATCCTCGCCGTGCTGCTGTTTTTCATCTATGGCATCACGGGCATTCCGCATGCGACAGGCCGCGGGCTGGGCGACACGCTCAAGACCGCGATTGCCAAGAAGATTCACCTGGGGCTTGACCTGCAGGGCGGCATCCATCTGGTGCTGAAGGTGCATGTGGAGGAGGCGGTGGTCTCAGCAACCGACCGCGATGTGCAGCGGCTGCAGACGGAGCTGGCGAGCGCGGGAGTATCTGCGGCCACGGTGTCAAAGCCCGACCCGAAAGATCACCCGGAGGTTCTCACGATTGCCGGCGTGACCGCGGCGCAAAACAGCCAGGTGCGCAGCCTTGTGAACGGGACCGAGTACGCGGGCTATGAGGTAGCCGGGCAGCCGGACGGCAGCTTGAAGCTGACGATGAAGCCTTCGGCGATCAAGGACCTTGAGACTAGGACGCTCAATACGTCGATCGAAACGATTCGCCAACGGGTTGACTCGCTCGGCGTGTCGGAGCCGACGATCCAGCAGTATGGCTTGGGCGACAACCAGATCCTGGTGGAGTTGCCAGGGCTGGACGATCCGTCGCGGGTTGAGGATGCGATTCAGTCGACGTCCAAGTTGGCGGTGTATGCCGTGGCGGGCGGCCCATTTGAGAGTGAGCAGGCAGCCCAGACGGCGCTGCCGGGTGGCGTGCCTCCGGACGAAACGCTGGTACACGGCAACGCGACGCCGAACGCTCCGGACCAGGTTTGGCTGTTGAAGCGGGCCAGCGAGGTGGAAGGCACGGACTTCCGCGATGCGCAGGGCGGCACGGACATCAACGGCCGGCCGAATATCAAGTTCACGCTGACGACCGAGGCGGGCGATCGCTTCTATAAGTACACATCCGCGCACTCGCGGCAAAGCGCGGAGCCGGGGCAGATGGCCATCGTGCTGGGCAACAAGGTGCGTGAGGTGGCTGGGATTGAGAGCGGCATTCGCGATCAAGGCGAGATTACCGGAAGCTTCACGCAAACCGAGGTCGACAATCTTTCGCTGATGCTGCGCACAGGCGCGCTGCCGGCATCGATCGAGTACCTGGAGACGCGGACAGTGGGACCGAGCCTGGGCGCGGCCAGCATCCGGCAGGGCGTGATTGCGGCGCTGGCGGGCATGCTGGCGGTGATGGCCTTTATGCTGATCTACTACCGCGGGTCGGGCGTGAACGCCGACCTGGCGCTGGTGCTGAACCTGATCATTCTGCTGGGCTTTATGGGGTACAGTCATGCGGTGCTGACGCTGCCGGGGATTGCGGGCGTGATTCTGACGATCGGTATGGGCGTGGACTCGAATGTGCTGATCTTCGAGCGCATCCGCGAGGAGCTGCGCAACGGCCGGACGGCGGCGGCGGCGGTGAAGGAAGGCTTCGGGCATGCGTGGATTACGATCGTCGATACGCATGTGACTACGATCGTGTCTGCGGTGATCCTGCTGATGTTTGGCACTGGGCCGGTGAAGGGTTTTGCGGTGACACTGATGGTGGGGCTATTTGCCAACCTGATTACGGCGGTGTTTGTGTCGCGGATGATCTTCGATTGGCATCTGCAAGGCAAACAAAAGACCGCGGCATTATCGATTTAACAGAGCAGGCGGCTTTTGCTGCCGGCAATGGCTGTTCGGGATTACGGAGAAGTATGGAACTGTTTCAGCAACCAAACGTCGACTGGCTCGGCAAGAAGTGGTTTTTCCTGGGTTTCTCGCTGATCTTTTCGGTTGCGGGCATTCTGAGTCTGCTGTTCTGGCACCATCTGCCGCTGGGCGTGGACTTCTCCGGCGGCACGCATATCCGCGTGGCTTTTACGGCGCCTGTGAACGAGGATCATCTTCGCGGCGCGTTCGACCGCGCGGGCATTCGCAATGTGACGATCCAGCACATTAGCTCGAAGGCCGGCGACGTGCCGAACCAGGAGATTATTGCGTTGCCGCAGTCGACCGCAACCGATGCGAACCACGATGCGGGCCGCGCGGAGGTCGAAAACGCATTGCGAGCGAACTACCATGACAGCGGCTTCCAGGTGCTGCAGGTGGACATCGTGGGGCCGACGGCAGGCAAGCAGTTGCAGAAGCAGGCGCTCTGGGCGACGGTGTACTCGCTGATCGGCATGCTGGTGTATCTGTGGTTTCGGTTTGAGCTGATCTATGGCGTGGCCGCGGTGGTTGCGGTGTTTCATGACACGTTGATCACAATCGGGGCGTTCTCGTTGACGAACCAGGAGATTACGCTGACCGTGATCGCGGCGATCCTGACGCTGATCGGCTACTCGATGAACGATACGGTGGTGGTGTTCGACCGCATCCGCGAAAACCTGGCGATGAATCGTCGCGAGAGCCTGAGCGCAGTGGTGAACCGGAGCATCAACCAGACGCTGAGCCGGACGGTGCTGTCGTCGGGGCTGACGTTCTTGACGGTGCTATCACTGTATTTATTCGGCGGCGAGGTGTTGCATGGGTTTTCCTTTGCGCTGGTGGTCGGCATTTTGATCGGGACATACTCGTCCATCGCGGTGGCGGCGCCGATGCTGGTGGCGTGGCAGGATGCGCGGGCGGCGAAGGGGAAAGCGGCAGCGAGTCTACCGGCGGGACGCGTGCGGGCGTAGGGCGCGGAGCAGCAGGATGCTCGTAGCCGATTCGTTGTCTCGTGGCCGATTCGTTGTATTGACGCTGTTATCGCTTGGGGAACATTTTTGAATCCCCCGGTGTCTAAGTAAGGTAGCTCCTCAAAGAGCGCGTTCTTCAACTCCGTTACTTCTCTCGCGTCACCAGCAACGATGTCTAATGAGTTTCCGACTGTGAGGCTTTGCCATGTTTGAAGATTCCCTCGTTGATTCCGGCGGACGGCTGAAGACGAAATCCAAGTACTGGATGATTGCCACCTTTCCGCTGTATGTGTGCATTCTTATCGGGATGATCATCCTGCCTTTGATCCATCCGGAGGCATTGCCGAAGACGGCCATGACGGCGATGTTAACGGCCCCCCCGCCT
>CALMVK010000166.1 GCA_937873145.1 uncultured Granulicella sp.
CCCCCTTTGGAAGAGAGTTATTCGAGGAGATCTGTGGATTGCTGCACCGCCCGGTGCGGACCTCCTATGCCCCCGGAAGTCCCCTCCCCTCAAATGGATTAGGCCGTTTATTGACAATAAGATACGCGTTTACCCGCCCCCGGAAGTCCCCTACAGCCTTCGGGTGTTTGTCGCTTCCACTAGTAAATAACGACCTGCTCTTGGCTTTCCCACCGATAATCCCGTGGACAGTGCCTCGGCATTGACTTCGGGCCAGAGAGTGCGCAGACAAGCAATGGCCTCTACAAACCTTTCCCTGATGCGTCGTTCCTTCTTATCGTCCTGCCACACCTGCTGCCGCAGGTACTCCCATTTGATAAGGCTAGTGCTCTCAGCCGCATAGCAACGCCAGTACAGAAAGACGACCAGGTCCTGCAGCTGCGATTGCTTCCGGGTGGCTCGAATGATCTCAGCCGGAACGGGTACATGATGGGCGAGCAGATCTTTGAAAAACTTGTCGTCGATCTCGACCCCGTAGACGATTTTGTCAGTCAGAGGGAGCATCGCGGAGCCGTTTGTCTCTGCTCTGACGTCGATGCTCGTGGGCAGGTGGTACTCGCCGATGATTGGCATCACTCGCCCGCTGTAGCTGTCCGCTGTCTTCCGCTCGACACCGATAGTGAGGCCAGCGATCCGTCTGAAGCGTTCACGAAGATCCCGCCGATTCTTTCCACCGGTCGCTAGGTTCATCGTGTTTAGAAACTCTGTCGCCGTCTCCCAGCTCACAAAACGAGAGCCTGTTTTGACTGCCCTATCCATGAGGAAATGTAAGAGCGTTCGATCGCTTCCATACGGCATTGCGGCTTCAAGAGCCGTGCTAAACGTGACCGCTACCGTACTGCCGTCACCCAGCCGCGCCTTACGCGTAAAGTGCCGCTCCGTGGTCGGCTGATAAGGAAGGCCGCAAAGAATGAGAGCCTGGGAGACCTGGAAAATCTCCTCGGAAAGCACACCTTCATCGCGTTTCTCTCGGATGCCAGCGAACCGGGCCGCACGACGACTCACCGCAAGATGCTTCTCTGCAGCGTGGTCACGCTTGGAAATCGAATTTGGTCCGGTCGGTGCTGCCATGTACTGCCACCCCTCAACTGATCAGGCGTTACGCTTTAGGGCCTTCCGCTGGCCAACGCTCCTCGATCATCTGGCGGAGGACAGAAGCCATCCTGACTCCCTTCATCGTGCAATCAACCATGACGCGACGATGGAGTGACTTAGGTAGATCGAAAGTGATCCGGGAGGTAGGTTCGGCGCTTCCCTTCTCTGCTGCTGGTTCTGTCGGCGCAGCTGTTCCATTCACCCATTCGTCTGCCGCTATGCTGGATGGCTGAGGCTTCGCCGGTATCAATCCTGATTTAGCCATTGGTGGTCATCTCTCTGATTTCTGCTGCCAGCTTTTGAATCTCCCGCGCTGCCTGTCCCTTCGGCTCCGTCTCAACGACGGTCAACCCACGCGCTGAACTTTCGACGAACGCCACCCGCTGCCCGACTTCAGTAAGAAATATGGGGCTTTCAGGAAAAGCCACCGAAAGAGACTGACGAAAGTCGCGACTTATCGCCGTACCTGCGCTTTTACGATTCACCGCAAAAGCGTATTTGAGGCCCGGCTTGTACATCTGAGCTTCGGCGATGAGATCGGTAATCTTTTTCGCACTCCAGATATCGAAAGCGGACGGCTGAACAGGGATTACGACTAGATCGCTTGCCATAATCGCGGACTTGGCAACGTCGAACACAAGCGGTGGTCCGTCGATGAATGTCCATTGATAAGGGGCTGCCAAGGTGGGCATGTCGCGGTGAAGTGTGTTCTTGGGAATGCCTACCACCGGAAATAGAGGTTCGCCTGTCCTGGTCGCACTCCAGTCGAGAGCCGTAGCTTGCGGATCGGCGTCGATGTACTGAACGCGCTCTCCTGCGCTGGCGAACACGGCGGCTAAATTGGTCGCTAATGTGGTTTTTCCAACTCCGCCTTTTTGGTTGAGGACTGCAACTACGGGCATATCGCCGCCTTTACGGTGATGAGGTATTGCGATAAAGCGACGTTACGCTTTTACGGCGTTACGGTCAACATCTTTGTCGAGGTATCAGAAAGGGTAGTTTCTATTTATGAGTCCAGCGATCTGCATCATGGCCCTATTTTCGTGCCTTCTTCTGGTAGCGCAGGAAAAGCCAGCGGAGCCGCCTGTCATCAACTCGTTCCCCAATTCGGACTTCACACTCCGCGACCATGGCGTGAAAACACAGAAGAGCGGAGTCGTGTTGGGCCCAATCAGAAGTGACGGCAAGGGAGGAAGTAAGGGCTCCTTCGCGTTCTATGGAGGTCCATCCATGGTTCAAGTTACAAGCCTCTCGTTCAGCGGCAACGGAAAGACGATGGCGGCTGCAAGTACGCCCGGGCACGTGGACGTGTGGGACATTGAAAAGCGAACAAAGCTTTACTCGTTAGACGGCGGCACCACGGTTGCATTGAGTCCGGATAGTCGCCTGCTTGCAAAGGATGGAAACGGAATCGAGATTTGCGACGCGGCGACGGGCAAACTGATCAGGAGGATTCCGTGGTCCATCACAACCTCAACTCCAGGCGTTCAGCGAACGATCAAAAAGCTGGAGTTCAATGCTGCGGGAAGCCAGCTGGAGGTCTCCTCAAATGGTGAAGATGATTCAGTTTTCGGTGTTTCTTCCGGCCTATTAGTAGCCACTCTCACAGGCACACAGCAGGGAGAGTTTTCACGGGACGGGACAGTCTTTGTTGGCGGAAATGGAAAACACTTGATTGCATGGAGTACGAACGATTGGAGCAAGGTTAGCGATGTGCCGAATGGCCCCGACTACGTCACGCAAATTGCTGCTTTCCCCGAGAAAGACCTCGCGATTGTAGGTGGCCCGAACAGTGCGCGCCTTGTCCATATCAGTTCGGGAAAAACCGTTGCAAAGGTGGGATCGGGGTACACGAATTTTGCCTCATTCAATCAAAACGGGACTTTGGTTTTCACCTACACGAGTGGCGGTTTCGGTGTTTGGGATACCAGTGGAAAACAACATTGCCACAAGGAGGATCTCGGCAATGGCCACGCCGCTATCAGTTCTGATGGTCACTGGCTAGCTGCGGCGATGGTGGACGGTGGTAGGGATGTAGCGATCTGGAATCTCAAAGACCTAACAGGTGTTTGTGGCGGCTCGACTCCATCTGCTCCATGATTCTCTGAGAGTTTCAGGCCTCTGTTACATTCTTTCTACGGACGTAGAAGAAACGTAACAGAGGGGCCTAAAGGTGGCGAAGAGCAGGTTTGTGAGCTATCTCAGAGTCTCAACGGCACGGCAGGGAACTAGCGGCCTGGGACTCGAAGCGCAGCGCGCCGCCGTCGCCGGATTCCTTAACGGAGGAGACTGGACTCTGGTGCAGGAGGTCCTGGAGGTCGAAAGCGGCAAGCGCAATGACCGGCCCGCCCTCGCTTCCGCCCTCAAGCTCTGCCGCAAGCATCGCGCTACCCTGGTGATCGCCAAGCTGGATCGTCTCGCCCGCAACGTCGCCTTCATCTCGAACCTTATGGAGTCGGGCGTCGAGTTCGTGGCCGTCGATATGCCCCAGGCGAATCGGTTCGTGGTTCACATCCTGGCCGCAGTTGCTGAGCAGGAGGCGGAGGCCATTTCAAAGAGAACCAAAGCAGCCCTCGCCGCCGCAAAAGCGCGGGGAACTAAGCTCGGCGGCCGCCGCGTCTCGGCTGAGCGCTTTGCAGAGATCGGAGCGGCGGCGCGACAAGTGCGTAGCCAGAAAGTGAGCCAAGTCCGCTCGGAGCTCCTTCCGACGATCACAGCCATTCAAGCCACCGGCGCGAACTCGCTCCGCGCGATCGCAGCAGAACTCAACGCTCGTGAGATCCCAACGCCCAGGAGAGCTGGGGAATGGTCTGCGGTCCAAGTTCAAAGGGTGATGGGACGATAGCCTGCATTTGTTGTTGCCGGTGGATTCCGTAAGATGGTGCCAAGATGAGATCCCTTCTTGCGGCCCTTTTGCTTTTCGCGACGACGTGTTGTGCCCAGTCCGGAGGAAGCTCAACGCTCCGGGCGCTCTATGTCGAAGATCAACGTGATCGTGGCGTAGCCCTTGCCGATGACGGTGTGAGCATGCTTCCCAAAGAACAGGCTGACAAGCTCCCCTCCTATGACTGGGAAAAGGACGTGCCGAAACGCGACGAGGCACGACGCGAGCAGACGCGCACATTACTGGCAAAACCCGGTCACAGCGGTGAAGATTACTACTATGCTGCGTTTATTTTTCAGCACGGCCAAAAAGCCGATGACTACCTCTTCGCTCACATTCTCGCCACGGAAGCCGTCGCCCTTGGCTACAGCCGCGCGAAATGGATCTCAGCCGCAACGCTTGATCGCTATCTCCAGCAAATAGGGCAAAAACAGGTTTTCGGTACTCAGTATCAAGGGGAAAACTTAGCCTATTACCTTGAGCACCAGCACGACCCCGATGTGGTCGAAAAGTTTAAGAAGCTGAGCGACCAGCAGACGCTTGACCCTTACACTCCCCAGCTGATCCCGGACACCATTCGGACTGAGTTCTGCGTACCGCCGCTCGCGATGCAACAGCAACACATAGCGGACGTAAAGGCTGGAAAGGCAAAAGCGGGAGATCTGCCACGGTTACAAAATTGTGCGCGTTAGAGGGCTTGATTCCTGGCGCGCCAGGTCTTGCCATCAAGAAGGCCCTTTGCCTCAGCACATCTCGCTACCAAAACCCTGGCATGTAGCAAAGCAGCTCGCTACCCACGACAACTCCGGTTGTCGGGGGTCATTAGTCCATAATGCTGAATGCCAGGTAAGGCGTCGATATGGACACGATTTCATCGCGTTGGTCTTCAATTAGCGTCACTCGACCATCTTTGTCTTCCTCTGGTCGCCCTACCGCCCGAAACTTTACGTCTACTTTGAAATAGGGACACTGCTGGCTCACGAAGGTGCGCTCCACACCTGTCGATAGACCACCCTCGACCGTGAACACTTTCAAGAGATCGGCCCTTGTCATCCCAGGCTTGATCATGTTCATGCTCTTAAGGACTTGGGCCACCCAGTCGATTTCTCCGCGATTTGGGGTTGAAGCCAATCCAAAGGCTGACGTGAACGGAGCAATAACGACTCCAGCAGCCAACGCGGATAAAACTCGACGACGATCCATGGGGATCCCTCCGATTTCAGAATTCTACTTATCCCGCCGCCGAGGCTGTGGGTTTGTGGGACGCGGGCTTTATCCGCGTTCCAAGCGCTTGCGCGTCAAATCCATAGCCTGCCTTTAGTGCTGCCCAGGCTTCTTCCCGGTCGGCGGCGTCGGGGTGTGAATGTCCGCTGGAGCCGGTGCGGGCGCGACCAGCATCTGCTCCAGATGGTCGAAACGGCTGTTCAACGCCGACACTTGCCGGGTAAAGAAGAAGTACGTCCCGAAGGCTCCCAGAGCAAAACCCAGAGCCAGGATGAGGGCGAACATCGTCCAGGTCTGGAAGCGGGCCTCCTCCTTGAGGTGCCCAACCGCCTCCCGCGCATGGTAGGCCGCCACGTCGATCGACCGGATCGGCCCCTCTATCGCTTTCTCAAGGGGCTGCTTGAAGTCCTCCTCGACGACCTCCCGGATGCCGGCGGCGATGTACTTGCTGGTCTGCTGGCCCAGCATGG
>CALMVK010000167.1 GCA_937873145.1 uncultured Granulicella sp.
CCGCTCGTGTTCAGCCCATTCTCCAGGCGGCCAACGCAAGTTTGTAACAGAGCCCCGCGGAGTGCGTTGCTGGCAGCAGCTTTGCGGCACCGTCCAGACCGCATCATCTTCGGTGAAATGCGCGACGAGTGCGCAAACGATTTGCTGCAAGCGATGAATACTGGCCACGGTGGGATGCTCATCACGTTGCACGCGAAATCGGCATGGGATGCACTCAACAGATTATCGAACCTTGCCCTCAGCGCTCGCCCCAATATCAATCATAGTTTCATCCGCTCAGAAACCGCCGATGCAATCGACTTCGTTCTCTACTGCGAACGGCTCCAGAGCGGCAGGCGCAGGGTGCGCGAGCGGATCGCCGTCACCGGCTACGACTTCGCTTCCCAGAGCTTCGAGACTGACGACCTTTACCGCGCCGACGACTCAAACATACAAAAACACGCAGCAAAACCAATCAAAAAAAAAAAAACATCCATGCCCCTGCTCGACATCAAGCAAGTCCGCAAAGTCACCGTCACCTGCTTACTTGAAGAGGTCAACCGCACTCCACGTTGACAAACGTTCGAACCAGCAAGCGTAAGGCAGCCAGTGATGTCCTGCAGCAGTACACGGTTCCGGAGCAATAGGAGTCGGCCCTTGAGCTTGAGAAGGCTCCCTCGGCTGGGCCTCTAGACCGTGCTCTTTGTGCCACGAGAAGGGATACAGCACGACGAGCAAGGGGACGAATCGCAAACTTTTCCAGAGCGATGGCACACTCCCTAGACCAACCTGACCGGCCCAGAGCGCACGTAGAACGGATGCTCCTTCGCGCGGAACGCCGCAGCCGGCAGACAGCGAAGTTGGTCGAGAAATGGAAGGCACGGCTCGCCGATCTGGACCGGGAAGGAACAGCGGCTAAGCAGGCTAAACTCTGGTACTCGCTACCTGGAAGTGATGGAACGCGTGCATCGAGGCTATTCCGACTACAGGGTCGCCCGCGAACTGGACCTGGATCGCAGCACCGTCCTACGCTGGCGCCTGGCAGGCGAGTTCCCGGAGCGGCAGGATGTTCCTCGCTCACGGCAGGTTGATAGCTTCTCTACTTATCTTCAACAGCGATGGGATGAGGGGTGCCGTAACGGCACGGAGCTCTGGGCGGAACTGCGTCAACAAGGGTTCACAGGAGGTTTGGACCTGGTACGGATCTGGATACGTCGCCGCTATGGCCTCCAGTCCAGTCGCCCGCGCGAACGGCGGCCGCAACAGAGACGAGCGAGCGCAACCCAGTGGCTATGGCTGCTGCTGAACGAGCCCGTCCGGCATCAGCACCTTTTGGCCGATCTCTACCGCCAGATACCGGAACTCGCCGCTAACGCGCAGGCTGCCCGGGAGTTCTTCCGCATCGTCTGCCAACGCGACATCACCGCCTGGCCGCGATGGCTGGAACAGACGCGTCACACCGCACTCGCCGGCTTCGCACTCTCTGTTCAACGTGACGAGACTGCCATGATGGCCGCACTTCGCCTGCCCTGGAGGAATGGACCAGTCGAAGGTCACGTCCACCGGCTCAAAATGCTCAAGCGCCAGATGTATGGTCGTGCCCGCTTCGACCTGCTGCGCTTGCGCGTCCTCCACGCCCACTAAACCACACCCCACAGGTGTCCGCTCAGACTGGGTGGTCCTTCACCAAATGTGCGCATGAACCTGGAACGCGGATAACGCCCCGCGTCCCACAAAACCACAGCCTCGACGAATAGATAAACGGTTGATTATTCCGAGAGGTCGGTCAGCATCTTCGCAAGTCCGGGCAGACCGACGGCCATGGTTTCTGAGCCGATAGGATACTGATCAAAACCGGCGTTCACCACGAAGCGACGATCCGGCTGAAGATCCTGACAGGCGATGTGGAAGCCTTTTTCCGGGCGCGCGGAGAGACTACGTTTCATTTCGATGGCCCACAGACCATGACCAGGAATTTCAAGCAGCAGATCGATCTCTGCGCCAGCCGCAGTGCGGTAAAAGCTCGCTACTGTGCGCTCGGGTGCGGCGGCCAGCAGGCTTTCGATTACCATGCTCTCCCATGAAGCGCCTGCGACTGGATGACCGGCCACATCGTTAAGAGTACGCAGACCTAGCAGGGCGTGAACCAGGCCACTATCGCGCACATACACCTTAGGCGACTTCACCAGCCGCTTGCCGCTGTTGCGATGAAACGGCTGAAGCCTGCGGACCAGCAACAAATCGCTCAACAGGTCAACATAACGCGTCACGGTGGGCGACGTAATCTGTAGCCCCGCAGCCAGGCGTGAAGCATTTAGCAGAGTGCCCTGCCCGTGCGCCAGCATGGTCCATAACCGCTCCAGCACGCCTGCAGGCACACGCGGACCGAACATGGGCGCATCGCGTTCAAGATACGTGCGGATGAAGTCTGTGCGCCAACGAAGGCTAATGGCATCTTCGGGGGCCGGGAAGCTGCCAGGGAAGCCACCACGCACCCAGAGCCGGGTCAGTGTGGAATCGTCAGCGGGTAGCTCCAGGGTATTGAAAGGGCCCATATTGATGTAGCTGATGCGCCCGGCCAGACTCTCGCCCGACTGCCGCAGCAGGTCGATCGATGCCGATCAAGGATCAGAAATCGTCCCACACCACGTCCATCGCGCCGTCCTTGATCGATAATGCCCCGCAGAGAGCTGAACAGCTCAGGCACACGATGAATCTCGTCCAGCACCACCAGGCTGTCCTGGTATTGACGCAGGAACAGCACCGGCTCTGCCAACCTTTCGCGATCCTCCCGCGTTTCTAGATCAAGATAGAGCGAACCGGGACGGCTGTCTGCAATCTGTCTCGCCAAAGTTGTTTTGCCAACCTGTCGAGGCCCGATAAGCGCGACAGCCGCTTGAGAGTGAAGCCCCTTCATCACCTTATGCTCGAAATCAGCGCGAGAAATCATCATTGTAATTGTAGAGCGTCGCTTCAAATTAGGTCAGCTAGAAGGGAACGATGACGTTCACTCCATCGGGCATCTGGTCTGCTGTTGGGATTGTCAGATCATAATCTTCGAATCTGCGCGGAATCTTTACATCGTCCCTTTTCTTCGCTTTGACTTTCTCAAAAAGGGTTTGGGCTGGTGCTTCACCAAGCCTAGATCCGTGCTTGAAGACCACTAGCTTACGGGGTGTCATGAGTCCACGAGCTGCGGAGTGATCGAGGTCGAACATGCCTTGTAGGGCTTTCCAGAACAGCGTGAGATCTTCTTCGGTAAAGCCTGTTCCCTTTGCCTTCTTCGCGTCCGGGCCGACCTGCGCGAAAGCGGGGCTGATGAATCCGTGCGCCCGATAGAGGCCGTAGGCCAGCGTATACTTTTTCCCGAAAGTACCCTGACTGTTTTTGACATCTTTTTCGCCGGTAAAAGCCTGGCGGGAGATCGTATGTTCGGTGGCGAAGACCGGATCCACCGAGCGGGCAAAGGTCAATTGGATAGGTCCACGTACCTGGCCGCAATTGAAATCGGTGGTCGACATGACCGCGCCAAATGCACGGATATCGAAAAAATTCTCACACATCCAAGTGCGGGCCAAGGCAATATTGGACGAGCGCAGTTCGCTCTGCCCAGCCTTTACCTTCTTCTCTTTTTTGCCTGCCTTGCTTTCACCGTCTCCTGTTGCCATGTCCTCGGCTGTGCTGACATCGTCTACAGCGAGAGGTGTGTGGCTGAGGTGCAGATGATCGTATGGCAGTCGTTGGCGGCTTTCCAAGGTATGGCCGGAAAGCACGAAAATGTCATAGCCATGCTTTTGCTTTTCGTCCTCCTGCTGGCTTTGGAAGACATAATCCCGAACCTTGCGCTTGAGGCAAACGTCGGAGACCAGTCCCTGCGATGTTTCGGGGTCCATGCGTGGCTGGTTGTCCGCATCGGGATCGCCATTGGGGTTGCCATCAAGGCAGTCGAAGTAATACACGAAGTCGTACCGGTTTTGAATGACGCTCACTGGGCTATCTCCTCAAAGAAAGTGGTTTCAGAAATCATGGCTTGCTCATCGATATCTTCCGGGAGAGTAATCGATGAGATGTCGGCTGCGTCCTGCGCCAAGTGTGCCCTGGAGCTATTCCTGGATGGCCTGTAGGCCTTCTGGTGATAAAAGCCCAACGCAAAGTGGGCTTTGTCCTGCAAGTTGAATTGTTGTGGAATGCCATTCGAAAGAGGTTCCCCGATGTTAGCGATGAGTTGCTCATAAGCAAACGCTATGGGCGCTCCACCCTTGGGGAGTCTGGGTTGACGCTTCTGCAAGCGGCGCAGTTTCGTCAGGTGCTTCCGCCCAAGATTGTAGACCGTTGCCATGCCGATGGCTGGAGAGTTCATCACCAGGGTGTAAAAGCGATCGGCGACGGTAGAGTTCGGTTGCGCTTCCCCGGCAAGGTCGAAGGTTCTGTATTGCAGGCTGTCGTGCAGGGCCAGAAGTCGGCCACACACATACGCTGGATAGAGGTTGGTTTCGTCCAGTGCTGAGGACATGGGTCTTTCCTTTCCTTGTGTTTCGAAGTGATCGTTCAGCGAAAGGCGTAGAAGGCCTAACGCGGCAAGGTCCAGGCGCTTGCTTTTATCCACTCGCATACGGCCGAGAACATTGTGTATGACCCGCGTGCCAAGCGGCTGGCGGATGCCTGCGAGCGACCGGTCCCAGAGCATGGCAACGAGGTCGTCACAGGGTTCACCCTTGCGGTCCAGGGCGAATTTCAATTGCCAAAAAAAAGGTGCGGAAAGCGGGAGGTTGGGATCAAGCGGCTGCATCTGAAGACCCGTCCACCAGCCGACAACATTTTCCACCGCTAGCGGGAGGAGTTCGGTCAAGGAAGAACGGACGATCAGGCGGCTGCCGTTCGCCGAAAGAGCAACGAGGTGGAAGAGAGTTCGATCGGCAACCCAGGCACTGCGGTCGCGCTCCAGAACGCGCCGCACCTGCGCGATTCTGTCCGCGCTGCCGTCCTGCTGAACCAACTCGGCGGGGTTGACCTCGGTCGAGTCGGACCTGGCGTCATTTTCCAGCCAGAACAGGTAAGCAACGCCACCATCGTCCTTGCGGTAAGGGCTGCCGGGGCGCAGCATGTCGTTCAGCGCCATGGTGTACTTCAACGAGACATCGGTTGAGACGGGACTATTGGCGTTCTGCTCCCAGCCATAGGAGAGAAAGGCCGGAGCATTGAAGCTCATCAGCGCCACGCCTGCCTTGCCGCCGATGTTGGTGGTGTATTTGATCTGCGGATGCGTCGGTGGAATGGGACCGATCTTTCCCGAGATGAGGCACTCCCCCGTGACTTCAGCCCGACCGCTCGAAGCCGTTTCATAAAATTGCTGCCACCATGCCTGCAGGGGTTCGCGGTCGGTAAGCACCTTGCCTTCTACCGAAAGCGCGACATAGCTGCCGGGAGTCGCGCTCTCGAAGGCTAGCCGAGCCTTTTCCAGTTCCGTCTCGGCGTTATAGAAGTGCAGCGCGGCTGCCAAGGCCTTGTCCTGAGTCTCAACGTGCGCCTCGCGAAGGCGGTCCACGAAGGCTTGCATGCGCTCGTTGTCACGGAATTGATGCTTCGGTTCTGTCCAGGCACCTGCTCCCAGCGCATACTTGAGTTCCCCCAGGCCAAGCAGGGCGTAGGCGCCGCTGGTGAGCGTGACGGGCGAGCGGGGCACGGAGTGATCCATCGCCCGCTGCCCGGGAGCCGGAAGCGGCTTGCCTGGTTTTGCCTTTACCTTGGAAGGGACTGCTGCAAAGCGCGGCACCATGGCCACGAAGCAGCCAGCCATGTCGATTTCTAAAAAGTAAGGCACGGGGCGCTCTTCAAACGCGACATCGTGAAGTTGCTTTTGCAGTTTGTTGTTCGCGAACGCGGTCAGCGACTGTACGAGCATGCCAGCACCTCCTGCCGCATTGGGTGATCGACCAGCTTCCTGTCGGGATGCGTGTCCATGATGCCGTCCTTTAGTTCGGCCTCAAAGAAGACAGGGCTGCGACCTGCCGGAGTCACCGCAATGTCATACAGCATGCGTCCAAGCGGCTCGCTGATAGGCAATGGTGTGTCCTGCTCTGTCGCCAGCCGAAACTCTGCTGCAAACTCTCGACACCCAAAATAGGGTTGTGCGTGACATTGCCCTTTCGCGGCGCGGCGCTCAAACATGGCAATGTACTTTTGAGGGGTGTTTTCTCCACCATTGGAATCGAAGACATGTGGATACGCTTCGATGATGTAGGCCACATTTTTCAAGGCGACGGTCATACGCGGCGTACCGTCCGTGCCCTCGCCAGCGCCCGCGGCCTGGGGCCGATAGCTGGAGGGATCGCGCATCCAGCTTGAAACGGAGTTGGGTCCAATGGTGCTTTGGACCTCGTTTCGTTTGAGCGAAATCGTTCGAGGAAGCGAGGCAGAGCCATTCGGATGTTGAGTAAGCGCAATACTGGTGACTATCCAACGTATCTGCGGTCGCCAGCAGATTGAGTCGAGGATGTTGCGCGCAGCCGAAGGAGTCGGAAGCGGGTATGAAAATCGCTCAACCTTGTTCTCTGGCCTAGTAAAGCAGGCCAGATCGCCGGATACGTACAAACGCACTCTGAGTGACACGATTCCAATCTCCTGGTTTAAGTCTTTAGTGTATAGTGCATGGTTTCTGTGATTGTCAATGTTAATTTCCTTATGTCATGAATACCCATAATCATCCGTGAAGATCGTAAATTTCATTCAGAACAGTTCTCAAATTTTAGAGAATGGGGTTTCCCTTATGCTTCGATTAACAGGGCAGCGTAGGTTTAGCCTGTTCGGCCCTACGACAGGGGCGTGGATTGAAACACGGACGATTTTAGGTCATTCAGGGGCAAAGGCTGTCAAACCACATACCGGTCCGCCGGGATTTCTGGCAGCAGCCCTCGCCCTTTTGCTTCGTACTGTGCCTCACTGCAGGTCAGCAGATCGCTTCCGTCCCAGACGGGAAAAAACGAGCGGCGCATCTTCTCCATCTCCCAGGGCTGCAGGCCGACGGTATACCTCTGCAGTTTGCGAAGAAGATCGAAATCCATGAACCTCTTCTTCTTAAGCTCAATAAGCAGCGCCGCACCCTCTCCGTAAGGCACGAAGACGTCTTGTGTGCGGGAATTGATGTATTCGAACCGTTCTGCCAGAGTCGCGAACTGCAGCGATGCATCCTCGCGCATACGGGCCAAATCACTGCCGCGTTCCAGGCCATCGGCCTCTCCGTAGTAACGTTCAAAAAACTGCTGCATCCTATCCAGATCGTCCGTCTGTGGCGCAGCCGCCTTGCCAAGGGTTTCGGTGATTCCTGCGGCGTGTCGATACTCATTGGGTGGCATGCGGTCGTCCTCTGGGCAGAAAACGATAAGCCTGCCAGCGGGTCGTCCCGCAGCTTCCGTAAGTTTGCCCTCACGATCCACGCGACCGGCGACTTGGATGATGGAGTCGAACGGACCCAGCGCGCGGTAGGCGACAGGAACTGACAGGTCCACTCCTGCTTCGATCAACTGCGAGCTGATAATGCGGCACGGTAGGGCCAAATCCAGTTGATAGCGAATCTGTTCCAGAACATCCAGCCGATGCTGTGCGCACATGCGTGTGCTCAGATGAAAGACACTGGCTCGCTCTTCGTGTGGAAGCAATGCACAAAGGGCATCGTAGACGGCGACAACGTGATCCCGGACGTTCAGCACACACAACACCTGCGGCTCTTTCGTAAGCTCAGTCGCCAGCTCTTCCCAGGAGAGTGGCTCTTGTAGAC
>CALMVK010000168.1 GCA_937873145.1 uncultured Granulicella sp.
CTCCCGCAAACACTCAAAGGAATACACTTCATCGCCTTCGCCATCCTCATGACAACCAGACTCATCAAGCTCGCAACTTCATAACACCCTCTAGCTTTAAAGTTAGAAGTAAAACTTCGCTGCAAGCTGGACGTCGCGGGGATCGCCAGCTGTTCCCGTGATCTTGCCGAAGTTGCTGCCGTCGTTGATGTTCGCGTCAGGTCCCGAGAAGTAAGGATGGTTGAACGCGTTGAAACTTTCCAAGCGGATCTGCAGGTTGTACCGCTCACCTCTGCCCAGGTAGGTGTTCTTGAAGATGGAAAGATCGGCATTGGTGTACCCGGGATTGCGAACGTCAGCCAGGACACGTGGACCGTTTCCGATGGTGAAAGGCGCAGGATTAGCAAATGCCGCCGTGTTGAACCACTCGGCTCGTGTGGCGTTCGCGATCCGGGCGCTTTTCAGGATCTGGTTTGGCCGTTGGCCTCCGCCCAGTAGATGGGCGTTGTCGTTGGTGCCTCCCAGAATAACGGGGGTGCCGGAGTTATAGTTGACGATACCGCCGAATTGGAAGCCGCTCAGCAGCGTATTCGCCAGACCGTTGATCCCCGAAAGGTAGTGTCGTCCATGACCGAATGGCAATTCGTAAGAGAAGCTGCCGGTGAACTGCCGCGACACGTCGTAGGCGGAAACGGAGTACTCGCCGTTCGGGTTGTATTCGTTGGCATAGGTGGAGCTTGCCGGCCCAAGATAGCCGACAGCGGCCGAGGAGGTATCCATGGTCTTAGAGCCGGTAAACGCCAGCAGTGCTGTCAAGCCCTGAGAGAAGCGCTTGTCGACCTTTATGGTCAGAGCCTGATAGTTGGCCTGGGCTCCAGGCTTGCGCACCGCGCTCACGTTGTCGTATTGCGGATATGGCCGCAGCAACTGGTTTGCCGGGACGGTGGGATTGGCCAGGTCCGAACCCGGAAGCGTAATGATGCCATAGAACGGATTGGCGACGTTGTTTGTAAGATTGTTTCCGAGCGCAAGGTAGTTTGTGGTGAGCTGGTCGTATGGAACGCCAGGATCGCCAAACGGCAAGAACAGGCCACGGTTGCCGATGTAGCCGACTTCCAGAATCGTATTCAAGGGTAGGCTGCGCTGAATGTTAGCGTTGGTTTGCAGCGAGTAGGGATTGCGATAGGACGGAAAGAACGAGTTACCGATGCTGCTGCCGATGTCGGTCCCGGGGCCGCCTGAGACGCCGAGCGGCAGATTGAAGCCATCCTTGGCCGGGTTGTCGAGCGTGGTGTTGATCGTCAGCTGGTTGTCGTGGGAGAAGTTGTAGTTCGTCTGGCCGGTGAAGCCTTCGGTTCCCGCATCGCCTGAGGTGCCGGCGGCCTGCAGGGTCGACGGAGCGAAGACAAGGCCGAAGCCGCCGCGAATCAGAGTCTTCTCGTTGATGGCATACGAAGCGCCAAAACGGGGGCCGAAGTCCTTGTACTGCGTAGGTGCCTGCCGACGGCCATAGAGTGAGCCGGGCTGGCCGACGAAGCGGATGGCTCCCTTCAAACTCGAACAGGCAGGGCAAACCGCCGGCGAGATACCCTTGGCTGCGATGGCGGCAGCAATAGGCGATGGAGCGTTCGGATCCCAGTACGAGAGCTGGTTGTGTCGCTCGGTCCGGGGGATCTCGACGTCCCAGCGAAGACCGTAGTTGAGGGTTAGCCGCTTGCTGGCTTTGTAGTCGTCCTGCGCGTAAAGGGCAATGTAGGAGCTTGCCTGGGCGGTAGTGATGTCTTCGGTCTGGTTGCCATAATCGGGCAGGCCAAGCAGGAAACCGGCAAAGCCGTTGCCGTCACTGAGCGTCGGGGTGCTGCTGTTGGTATAGAGTTGGTGCTCGGTGTACTGCTGGCCAAAGTAGTAGCTGCCAGAAGGCTGTCCAAACTGGTGGAAGTTGAGCAGGAGCTTGCGATATTCGCCACCGAACTTGAGGTTGTGACCGCCGGTAATTTTGATGATGCTGGCGTTCACGTCATGCGCCAGAGGATTTTCTGTGTAGGCGACGTAGCCGCTGGAACCGAGGCTGGAGTAGTTGTTCCCGAAGTTGTAGTTGGGAAAAACCTGGATGTTGGCCGCCGCGGCGAACGAGGCCGGGAAGCCCAGGCTGGTGAGCGGAAAGGTGCCTCCAAAAGGCAGGCGCGACGTAGCTGAACGGCTGAGGCCGTAACGAACCTCCGCCAGAAATGTGGGCGAGATGGTGAAGGTGTTGTCGTACGACAGACTGTAGGAACCGGACTTCTGCGGTCCGTTGTAGCCTTCGGATGCCACGTTGTTGAAGCCGCTGAAGGGCACGCCCAGGTCGTTGAAGTGCGAGAAGCGGACAAAGGTGTGCCAGCCGGGCGTCCAGTTGTGATCGACCTTGGTGTCGTAGTGGTAATAGCTGTCGGTGTCGGTCCCTGTGGAACTGTAATTGAAGCCCTGGGCCGCCGCCTGGGATGCCGTGTAGGTGGGCACCGGGTAGTAGGCAAGGGAAGCGAGTGCCACCTTGCTGAAAAGGTTCGAGGGAATCCTGTTGCCCAAAAAGGCCTGGCGGGTAAAGGTTCCGTTGGCGTTCGCGGTGACCTGATAGGGGTTGTAGATTTGCGCGGCAGTCTGCGAAAAATCGCCCATCCGCTCCAGAAGCGTCGGCACGGTAAACGTCGCGTTGTCACCGTGGGTCAAATTCGATTTTTCAAAAGCTACGAAGAAGAAGGTTTTGTCGTGGCCGTTATAAACGTGGGGAATCACCAGCGGGCCACCAAAGGTGCCACCTTCCTGATATCGCTTCAGATCGGGGATGGGTGTTCCGGGCGAGGTGAAGTAGCTTTTCGCGTCGAAGACGGAATTACGCGCAAAGATGAACCCGGTGCCATGCACCTTGTTGGTACCCGACTTAGTGATGAGCGAGATCACGCCACCGGAGAAGCGGCCGTACTCAGCCGGTAGCACGCTGGTCTGCACGTTGAACTCCTCTACGGAGTCGACGATCGGCGTATACGCACTGGAACTGTTCCCGACGTTGTTTTCCGGCAGGATATTGGTCTGACCGTCCAGTTGCTGCTCATTGTTCGCGTTACGCGAACCGGAGATGTGCGGGGTCGAGGCGCCTCCCACATTGCTGACCCCGGGTGTCAAAGTGGCCAGATCGAACGGGTTGCGGCCGTTCAACGGCAGGTCGACAATGCGTTTTTCCGTGATCACCGCACCCGTGGCCGACGTGTCCGTTTCCAGGTTGGCGCTGGTGGCGGTCACCTCCACAGTTTGGTTGTCCGTCGAGGGTGAAAGGCTGAAGTTGGCCGGATGATTTTCAGATACTTCTACGTTGACGTTGTTCTGCTTGTCCACGCGGAAGCCCGGCGCGGCCACCTGTACGCTGTAGATTCCGGGGGGCAGCAGGGGCACTTGATAGCGGCCCGCATTATCGGTGGTGAGCACCTTGGTGTAGTTGGTGTCGACGTTGATGACCGTGACCTGCGCGTGTGGAATGACGGCACCGGACTGATCGGTGACGATTCCCTCCAAGGCGCCAGTGGGACTTTGCGCAAGCAGCGGCATAGCCGAAACAGTCACGGCACAGACAAGATATTTAAAGTTCATGACAAAATCTCTCCTCGTTGCGCTAGCTAGAATTCCACGGAAAATCCGATTAGTGACATCTGGGCGAAGCGGCCCCGGGTTGCTGCGAGAGGTGGGCGTGCAGGAGCGGTTCAGCTCACCGTGTTATCGATATCAATGAATGACAGGAACTCTAGTCCGCGATACAAGTTTCTGTCAACAGGAATAACGCGGACTCCGGCAGATGCAACTGGATCGGCGTCCACCACCAATCGAGTTTCTGCTGGCGATTTGATCGTTGGGGGATAATTACGGTATTGCCTATCAGGCCTTACTCCCGGCTCTCTCTTCCTCCTGTTTACACTCTGCGATTAGCCTTTGTATGCGGCATCGAACCGGTAGTGTACGGCACTGTGCCGTACACTACGGTCCTCCTGTTCCGCTCCTTCCTGAGCCGGCAGGCAGGTCTTTCGGCACGGCTCTAGTGCCGTACTGTGCCGGATGCCCAACTCCCTGAAGCAGCGTGTTATCGTTATCCGCCGGAGGAGCGCATATGAGCCATCGCATGTCACGACGCACGTTAGGCACCACGCTTGGAACCTTTCAACGATGCGTCGCCGGTCTTGCCGCAGTCGCTTTCTTCCTGGCACCAGGAGCTCTGGCTCAGCAGCTGCCCAGCAACGAGCCCGTACAGTACGGGCCCTACAACGCTACCTTTCTCCCCGACGGCCAGGGCCTGCGCTTTCCCATCGCGAATGGGAACGATACCGTGCTTCTGCCTAGCTCGCCCTGGACCCTTTCCTGCTGGTACAAGGTGCAAGAGCCGGTAACCGGGCTGCAGGTGCTTGCGGGTCTGGGCAACGTTTCGGACGAATACCCCCGTTTTCTCGCGCTCCGCGCAGGACAGGTGGTTTTGTGGGATGGCGCGGGAAATGAGCTTGCCGGCCCCGCCACTCCTAAGCCGGGCGAGTGGCACCGCATAACCGCTATCTTCGACGGTACGACCTTTCATCTCTACAGCGACACCACCGCGGTCGCGGCCGGGCCTTTGGTGCTAGGCACCGCCAGCCCCGTGCTGCAGCTCGCGCCACCCGTCATCGTTGCCGAGCAAGGGTCGCACTTCGGCGGCAGCATTGCCTCCTTTGTGGCTTTGCGCCGTGCGCTTTCCGATGCAGAGGTCAAAAGCACGTACCAGCATCCCCCCGCATTCAACCTGATCGACTACGACCTGGGTTCAAAGCCGTGGCCGCTCCAGACACGCGGTCAGGCCGGCTACCAGGGCCCGCAGGATCCCGCTCAGCGGCCCGTGAGCAGAGCGCCACTGGGCCAGCCCGTCGCCATCAGACGTGCGCCGGTCGGTGCATCCCTTCAATCCACGCAAAAAGGAGAGTGGGTCTTCAACGACGGCTGGACGCTGCGAGAGGCGCCTCTTACGCGCGCCAATGGCCCTGAACTCTCCACCCAGACCTTTTCCGATACAGGCTGGATGCGTGCCACCGTTCCCGGCACCGTACTCACCACCATGGTCGATGACGGTATCTACCCAGATCCGTACTACGGCCTCAACAACCTGGCCATCCCGGAGACGCTCAACAAGCAGGAGTACTGGTACCGCAATACCTTCCAGGTCCCGGCAGAGATGGGATCTGCCCTTGCCGCGGGTGGAGCGCACATTCAGCTCAACTTTCAGGGCATCAACTACCAAGCCGAAATCTGGCTTAATGGCACACGCCTGGGCTCGATCAAAGGAGCTTTTATCCGCGGCACCTTTGACGTGACCGCGTTGCTGAAACCGGGCCAGCGGAACGTCCTCGCCGTGCGTATCGCCCCACCGCTCCACCCGGGCATTCCACAGGAACAGTCCGTTCTCGGTGGACCGGGAGAGAACGGCGGTGCCATGGAGCTGGACGGACCCACCTTCCTCGCGACCGAGGGCTGGGACTGGCTTCCAGCGATGCGTGACCGCGACAGCGGCATCTGGCAGCCCGTTACCCTGACCCTGACGCAGGCACTCAGCCTGGGCGATCCGCAGGTGCTCACTACTTTTCGGGATCACGATACCGCGCAGGCCGCGGTTGCCATCACCGTACCCGTCCTCAATCGGTCGGACCATCCGATCGTGGCATTCATCCATGCCAGCGTTGACTCTCTTGCCGTCGATAAGCAGGTCACCATACCCCCCGGCACCACCGATGTGAAACTGCAGCCTGCGGACTTCCCGCAGCTAAACCTGCAACACCCTCGTCTCTGGTGGCCCAATGGCTATGGCAAGCCCGAGCTCTATACCCTGTCCCTCGAAGTCCGCATGGGCACCGTCCTCTCCGACACTCGCACGCTTCGCTTCGGAGTCCGTGAGGTCAGCTATGAGCTGAGTCTGCTGGATACTACCGGCCACCTGCGCCGGGTTGAGTTCACCCCAGCCCTAGCTCCCACGGCGACCAGTCCTATCGTGGACATCCGCCACTCTGGCATGCGCGAGATCCCTGGCGCGGACGCCATTGCGCTCAACATCCCGGAAAGCAAGCGCAGTGAATATATGTACCAGTCCTGGGTCTCCTCGCTCGCACCGGGTGCGGACAGCTCTCCGGCAATCCGCACCATCGCCGATGGCGGCCCCGCTCCCTATCTCGTCCTGCGCGTCAACGGTGTCCGGATCGCGGTCCGCGGCGGCAACTGGGGTATGGACGACGCACGCAAGCGCGTCTCTCGTGAGCGTCTTGAGCCCTACTTCCGGCTGAACCGCGACGCTCACTTAAATATCATTCGCAACTGGGTCGGCCAGTCCACCGAAGAATCTTTCTATCAGCTTGCCGATGAGTACGGCATGATGGTCTGGAACGACTTCTGGGAGTCCACGGAAAACTACAACCTGGAAGCCCAAGACCCTGCCCTCTTTCTCAGCAACGCCGCCGACACCATCCGCCGCTTTCGCAATCATCCTTCTATTGTTCTCTGGTGCGGGCGTAACGAGGGTGTCCCCCAGCCCATCATCAACCAGGGTCTCGACGACTTGATTCGTACGCTCGATGGCACGCGCTTTTACTCGCCGAGCTCGAACCAGGTCAATCTTCAGCAGAGCGGGCCATACAGTTACCAGGACCCATCGCTCTACTACACGACGTTGAACCGTGGCTTTTCGGTTGAGACAGGTACACCGTCCATGTCCACACTGGAGTCGTTCCAGAGCAGCACGCCGGCAGCCGACCAGTGGCCCATCGGCGACGTGTGGGCTTACCATGACTGGCACGCCATCGGCAACGGCCGGACCGCGCCATTTATGGCTGAAATGGAGTCCGAGTTCGGTGCACCCACCTCGCTGCCCGATTTTGAGCGCAAGGCCCAAATGCTGGACTTCGTCGACCACCGCGCCATCTTTGAAGGCATGAACGCAAATCTATGGGCTCCGAATAGCGGCCGCCTCCTGTGGATGTCACAGCCCGCGTGGCCCAGCACCATGTGGCAGATTCTCAGCTCCGATTACGACACGCAATCTTCCTTTTATGGCACCATGTTGGGTGCCGAGCCGCTGCACGTTCAGTTGAATCTCGCAAACTACGGGGTAGACGTTGTCAACGCCACCACCGTGGCGCACACCGCGCTTACCGTCAGTGCACGCGTCCTCTCACTCAGCAATGAATTGTTGATGCAGAATAGCCAGCTTATTGACTTGGCTACCGACAGCGTCGCACATGCGTTCCGCCTTGCGCTTGCGTCCCTGCTGCCGCGCAGCATGGTGCTGGTGGAGCTTCAGCTAACCGATGCCGCTGGCACCATGCTTTCACGCAATTTGTACTGGCTTGGTGAAAAACCATCGAGTTACCGCGAACTTAATCGTCTGCCCGCTGTGCCGCTGCGTATGACTGGCTCGGTTGCCACTGCTGGCACGGAGACGACAATCTCTCTAAAGCTTATGAATTCGGGCTCCGCTGCCGCGCTCGCCAGCAAACTCACGCTGCTGGGCTCCGATGGCAAACGCATCCTGCCCGCCTATTATTCCAACAATTACATCTCGCTATTCCCAGGTGAGAGCGAAACCGTTCAAATCCACTTCCCCTTCGCGGCTGCTGGCAAAGAAGCACGTATCACCCTTCGCGGCTGGAACGCTCAACCTCAGTTTCTGGATATAAAGCTGTCGCCCTAGGGAGACTCTGCACAGGTTCTGCGTCCACAGCCTGATTGCTTAATCTCATA
>CALMVK010000169.1 GCA_937873145.1 uncultured Granulicella sp.
GCACGCTGATGACTGCGCAACGCAAACTGGTCGCACTCCTCACGCGAGATGCTGTAGTGGTTGGCAACGCGCTCCGCCGTCAGTCCCATCGTCATATAGGCGGCCGGGTGGTTCTCCATCAGCCACGGATTCGCACTCATCTTGTTGCCGCCCATCGGCATCGCAGACATCGACTCGGTCCCGCCGGCGACCAGCACCTCGCTGCCGCCGCCACGGATCCGCTCCGCCGCCAACGCAATGGATTGCAGGCCCGAGGCACAGAACCGGTTGACGGTCATGGCCGCGGACTCGATCGGAAGCCCGGCCCGCAAGGCAATCAGCCGCGCAACGTTCTGGCCCTGTTCGGCCTCCGGCATCGCACAGCCGATGATCACGTCCTCAATCTCGCGCGGGTCCAGTTGCGGAACGCGCGCCACCGCTTCCTTCACCGCAAGCCCACCCAGATCATCCGGCCGGGTTGCCCGCAGGGTGCCCCTCGGTGCCTTGCCGACTGCAGTTCTAACCGCTGAAACGATCACGGCGTCTGTCATCTCTTGCCTTTCTGATTGCGGCGTTGCTGTCTCATCAGCAAGCGAATTAGTTGCGCAACGGCTTGCCGGTCTCGAGCGTATAAGCGATCCGTTCCATCGTTTTGGGCTCTCCACATAAAGAGAGAAACGCCTCGCGTTCTAAATCGAGCACCATCTGTTCACTCATCAAAGTCCCCGCAACGATCTCGCCGCCAGTCAGGATCCGGGCAAGGTGCGTGGCTACCTTGGCGTCGTGTTCGCTGATAAACTGCGCCTCCCGCATCAGGTAGGCGCTCAGCTTCAGGGTCGCAAAAACGTTTGCTCCGGGAGCCGGCAGGTCGGTCCGCATCACCGGCGTCGTGTAGCCCGCATGCGCCAGCCGCAAAGCCTGCGCCTTCGCATCCGACACCAGGCGCGCACGGTTCATCGTAATGCTATCTGCCTCGTTCAGCAGCCGCAGGTCGCGTGCCTCAAACGCAGAGGTCGAGACCTTGGCCATCGCGATCGTCTCAAAGACGCTCTTGAGGACTTCGATCAACTCTACCGAGTCTCCGCGAACATCCGCGCGCACCGCAGCCGCAGCCGCCAGCGCGCGCAACAGCAGCTCTTTGCAGCCTCCACCGCCGGGAATCAATCCCACGCCGGCCTCGACCAGACCCATGGCGAGCTCCAGGTGCGGCTGCCGTCCAGCACAGTGCATGGCGATCTCCGCCCCGCCCCCAAGACAAAGCCCTAACGGCGCGGCCACCACCGGGCGCCGGCAGAACTTGAACGCCTGCGTCATCTCCTGGAACGTGCGTACCGTGGCTGCAATGGCCTCGAACTTGCCCGCCTGCATGTTCGCCACCAGCTCCGCCAGGTTCGCGCCGACCGAAAAGTTCGCCGCGTCTGTCGCCACCAGGAAGCCATCGAAGTTGCGCACCGCATCGCTGCCCGCGGCCAGTTGCTCCACTAGAAAATTCATCGTATCCACGCCGAGCGCGTTCATCTTGGAGTGCAGCTCAAAGCACCCGATGCCGTCGCCAAGGTCGACAAGAGAGACACTCCGGTTGCCGGCAAAGACACCGTTGGCCTGCTTGTAGGAGAGAATGGGCCGCAGCTCCGGATTGTTCGCAACCGGCCGGTAGCTCGCAGAGGCAACGTCGAAGTACTCTCGCCCGTTGTCGCGATACCAGGACGTTCCCCCCGCGGCCAGCAGCGTCTCTACCGCCGCGGGAACCGGCTGCCCCTGCGCCCGCATGTGTTCCACCACGAACCCAACACCGGCAGCGTCCCACATCGCAAACGGTCCCAGCTCCCAGTTGAAGCCGGCGGCCATAGCGCGGTCGATGTCGACCGGCATCTCAGAAACCTCGCCGATCCGGTTCGCCGCGTAGGCCCACAGCTCCGGCAGCATCTTCCAATAGAACGCGGCCGCTCTGTCCGTCGCAGGATCGCCCGCCAGGACAGTCTGTAGCTTCGCGCCCAGCGTCTTCGCAGACTGCGCCTGTTCAAGCGCCGGCAGATTCACCGCACCTGCCGCTCTATATGTAAAGCTCACCGGATCGAGCACCAGGCGCACCTCTTTGCGATCCGCGCCGATCTCTTTTTTGTAAAAGCCCTGCCTGGTCTTGTCGCCCAGCCACTTGCGCTCCATCAGTTGCGCAATCATCTCCGGCAGGATCACGTCCGGGCGCTCGTCGGACGCACTCGCCAGAAAATTCCGCGCCACGTTGCCGATCACATCCACCCCAACCAGGTCCGTCAGGCGAAAGGTTCCAGTCTTCGGAAACCCGATCACCTGTCCCGTCAACAAATCGATCTCTTCGATCGTCAAGCCTTGTTCCTGCATGATCTTGATCGTGTTCAGCATGGAAAACGTGCCGATGCGATTGGCGATAAAGTTCTGCACATCCTTCGCAGGCACGACCGTCTTGCCAAGCTGCCGGTCGCCAAACTCCATCACAGCATCGATGGCCGCAGGGTCCGTCTCCGCCGTGGCGATAATCTCAAGCAGCTTCATGTAGCGCGGAGGATTGAAGAAGTGCGTGCCGAACCAACGCCGCCGCACCTCCCCCGGCAACTGCTCGACGATCCGCGCCACCGGCAGGCCGCTGGTGTTGGTCGTAAACAAGGCATCCGGATGCAGGTGCGCCGCCACCTTGGTGAGCAGCGACCGTTTGATCTCCAGGTCTTCAGCCACGACTTCAATGACCCAGTCGCAATCACGGATCGCAGCGAGATCGTCCTCAAAGTTTCCCGTTCGGACCAGACCGGCCGCGGCGGTAGAAGCGAACGCGGCCGGCTTCGACTTCTTCAACGTCTCCAGCGCCGTACGTGCCAGGGCGCTGCGTTCTCCGGCCGCCGGCACCATGTCCAGCAGCAGCACCGGCAGTCCGGCATTGGCAATATGCGCCGCAATCCGCGCGCCCATCGTGCCTGCACCCAGCACAGCCACCCGGCTGATGCGGTACGAATGCTTGCTCTGTGTTTCCGAATCGGCAACAGGTTCCGTTTCGAGCAGCGAAGTGGCGGCTGGCGAGAGAGAGGCAGCTAGCGGCATAAAAGCGCTCCTTGGCAAGCCGAAGCAGACCGAGAATCAGCAGAGACTCCAGCCCGCACCGGCAACGGGGCTAAGCTTACTGAACGCAGGGTCAGAAAGTCAAAGGTTCTCTTTCGCAGCGCACAGGCCGCCCAGACCAGCGGTCAAAATGCGCATAAACTCGGCCGCAATCTCCTTCGGCAGCAGCTTGCCGTCCGGCTTGTACCACGTGCCCATCCAGTTGATCGCGCCCGCAATCGCAAACGCCACCAACATCGGTTGACAAGGCGCAATCGACCCATCCGCCACGCCCTGCTCCACCAGCCCCCGCAGCGAATGGTCGATGCGACGCTTCAGCTTGCGTACCTCGCGCTGGCCCGCCGGAGAGAGCTCACGATCGTCGATCTGCGACACGCACCGCCCAAAATCGTGCGTCAGCAGCACCTGCGCATAGCCTTGCACGTAGATCTGCAGCCGCGCCAGCCCGGAAAGCGGCTCCGTCTCAAGCGCTGCACTTGTGCCGGACCGCTCCAACGACCGCTCCAACGACGCCTCGATCACTGCAACGCCTTCGCGGTAACACTCCGCCACAATCTCCTCTTTGTTCTTGAAATAATGGTAAAGCGCCGGCTTGGTAATCTTCAGCTTTGCCGCCAGCAGGCTGAGCGACGTCTTGCGATACCCATGCTCCAGAAAGAGCTGCGCCGCCGTCGCCACGACCGCCTCGCGCTTCATCTCCAGGCTGCGATGACGGACCTGAAAGGCCTTCCACGGCTCCCTCGCGCTCAGGGTTGAGCCGCTGGCCGGGTTCCGGTCTGCGCCGGCAGGCGAGCCGTTCTTCAGCTTGGGTGAAGGCATGACTTGTATGCTATCGCGTCGTTCACCGCATGCGCGAGCCTATATCCACTGCAAGCTCTCGCCGCAGCCCCGCAGACGGCTTCGTTCAAAACGCTTGGTGGGCACAGCAGGATTCGAACCTACGACTTCCACCGTGTGAAGGTGGCACTCTACCGCTGAGTTATGCGCCCTACCCTTTCCATTCAACCAGTTGCAACCTGCCTCGTCAACCGCGTGGGAACGTTTGGGAACGGAAGCGATTTCACGATGCGAGCTTGCGCCTCACGCTTCGCCGGCGTCACTGCCTGGCCGTATCGGTCCATAGTGATACTGACGTTAGCGTGGCGGAGCAAGGCTTGCGTCGTGGCAACGTCCGCACCTTGGCTCTTGACCATCGTTCCGAACGTATGCCGCAACGAATGCCAGCCCACGCGCTTTTGGATTCTGGCCCGCGTTACGGCAGGTCTGATGTGATCCTCCACCGCGGCAGTGGGCCAATACGGTATCCGACACCGATGATGGCCATGGTAACCGCGCCAGTCTGTGTCAAGACAAGGGTGTGCGTTCCGGGCGGTACACTTGCGAGCCGGATCATGCCGGGTGCCTCGGTGGAGCCGTTGTGCGTGGCGATCGCCGGCGAGAGTGCCGTGGTGCGCGTCACAGCCGGGCCGTTATCGAGCGAGTAGGTCCACGTTCCGAGGTCGCCGTCGACAAACCGTGCCCAGATGTACACCGCGCCGGGCTGCGTGGTGGTGAAAGGCAGGCTGATCGTGGAGCCGGCTGCCGTGCATCTCTCCCCCGGAGCCCGCGCGTAGGTTGCGTCTGCCGAGCACGTGCCCGTGGTTGTGCCGGTTCCGGCCAGCACCTTCGCGCTGCTCGGAACGGTCGCCCAACTTAGATCGGCGGCGTAGCAGGTAAGCGCGGTCGATTGATAGGCACTCGGGGCGGAGTAGAAGTTCTGGTCGTTGGTGCCGATCATGAGTGTCACGAGCGGATAGGGCAAAGCAGTGCCGGGAGCATAGTTCGGGAACATCCATCGGTTCCCAACATCGCAAGCCTGATCGCCGCCCGTGCCGTAGTTGGTCGGCGAGGCAATTGCCAGCACATTTGCTATGCGGTTCACGTAGACGTTCAAGCCGTTTGCGAGATAGCCGTCCGGGCTTTGCGTATTCGAGTCCCCGAAGGCTACATAAGCGGTTGGGTTGGCGGCGTAGATATTGGCGCTGGTGGCGACGCCGGGAGGCCCTTGAAGCCCCGGTACACCCTGGATGCCTTGGATACCTTGCACCCCGTCCTTGCCCGCCGGCCCGGCTGAGATAACGGCGAGACCGGGGACGCTCGGGAGGTACGCATCGAAGTTGCAAACCCCAGAGGCGCACCAGTAGTTGTTCGCTGCCGGCTGGACGCACGTAAACCCCGGGCCGAGCAATTCGAGTCCGTTCGCCGTGTGAACCGTGACGGAGTAGCAGAGGTTTACCGGCTTAGTGCCGGATGTGTCCGCGACGCGGATGGAGAACACCCCGGCGGTGACTGTGGCGGTCGTGGCGAAGCGAGAGGTTATCCCGCCGCCGCTAAGAGCCTGTTCACGATCTAGTTACTAGCGCGTCGTTGGAATTGGCTTGAGACTTT
>CALMVK010000170.1 GCA_937873145.1 uncultured Granulicella sp.
GCTCGCGACACATGGTAGTGGTCCGCGTAGGCGTCAGCGTAGTAAACGATCTCAGGGAATCTCTTCTCGGGGAGAGTCTGTGCCGATACAACGGCAGGCACCGCTAAGAGGCCCAGTAGTACAGACGTTAGAAGCTTCACGCCTTGGCCTCCAAATCTTGAAGAGTCTCAGCCACTTCCTTCACCTCCATCTCAGTTGCATGGCGTCTGGCCGTGCTGATGATGACCTCGAAGGACTGCTTCATCAGCATTTTCTTTCGGTCACCTTCCGTCTTCACGATGAGCGGGAGCATGATGTCTTTATGGATCTCCCGCACCTCTTCCAGCGAGAGCAGCTGCATCGCCTGAGCCACGTCGTTCATTTCCGATATGCTGGGCGGTTTCTCTAGGTTGTAGGCTCGGAGAGCCTTCGCGAGACCAGCAATGAAGCGGTGAGTGCTCGGGCTCGCGTTCGGAGTCTTGTTCTTCACGATCGCAGCTTCGCGTTCCGCGGTCGGGTGCTCCACAACCAGGTAGAAGCTCCGTCGTCGAAGAGGATCTCCCAGCCGGCGTTCCTGATTCGAAGTCATGAAAACGAAAGGGATAGTGGTTGCCACCACTGTCCCCATCTTTGGGATGGATAGGGTCCACGCTGAGAGGAGTTCCAGCAGCAACGCTTCGAACGCGTAGTCGACTTTATCAATCTCATCGATGAGAAGGACGCAGCGCTTTTCCTTCTCAATTGCTGTGAGGAGAGGACCTGCTAGAAAGAATGCCCGGCTGGTGACGTCCCTTCGGATCTGGTCCCAGTCATGCGCAACCTCGGATTTGGTGTTCAGGAGGACGAAGAGCTCTTGGAGACTCTTGTCGTAATGACCTATTGCCTTTTCCTCATTAATGCCCTGATAGCACTGAAGCCTAAGCAGCTCCGCACCGGCAGCACGAGCGACGGATTGTGCGAGCTCCGTCTTACCAGCGCCGGCGGGACCCTCCAGCATGATTGGCTTGTTGATCTTTCCCGCGAGGTAGACCGTTGTTGCTGTCTTTTGGTCGGCGAAGTACCCGACCCGACTCAGCTCAGCGAGAGCTTGTTCTGGCGAATCAAACATCCGCTCCATCTCCACACTAATTGCCTCAGTGTGAGGAGAGCCTAGGGTGAGGTCGAAACTGGGTCAAACTGGCTACTTCGTATAAAGCGTTCCGTCCGGCCCCTGCCAGCCTTTTTCGGTGCGCGTAAAACCATAGTTCGACTTGATTGTCTCGACATCGCCAGCCTTCCAATGGCCGACCGGAGTGAGATAGCGGACTTGCGCCTGGTAAAAGAGGGTGTAGACCTTCACCCCGTTCACTTCTTGCATCTGTCCGTCTGTTTTCTTCAGGCTGACGAGTTCCTCGAGTCTGTTCGCAGTGGTCTGGGCCGCAATGTGGTGCCAAGCTGTCTGCGCGTCTTCTTCGGTGGGTGGGGTAGGACTGGCCTGGCACCCAGCCAACGCGGCAAACAGGATTCCACCAATTACATGTTGCACTCGTCGCTTCATCCAATCACCGTTTCTGGCATTTCGCGCAGCATGGTCGTTAGCTCCCTGAGTGTGTCCTCGAAGATGAGCCGAGCGCCGGTCAGTCCTTCCTCTACGCCAGACACACTGACACTTGTGCAGATGAAAGATCGCGCCGCGGCAAAGAGAACCAACTGAGACCCTCCGGTACGTTCCTGCTCAGCTACCAATTACCCAGATACTTCATCAACC
>CALMVK010000171.1:0-1822 GCA_937873145.1 uncultured Granulicella sp.
AGGCAGTGCATGAAGACGGCATGCGGCTCGGCGTGGGACATGAGGGCTTCGTTGACCTGGTAGGGCTTGAAGATGGGGGCGCGGCGGGTGCTTTCATGCTCAAAGCCCATGGAGGTGCAGACGTCGGTGTAGACGGCGTCGGCTCCGTTGACGGCCTTGATGGGATCGGTGTGGAAGGCGATGCTGCCTCCGGTTTGCTCGGCGATTTCGATGGCTTTGTGGGTGATTTCGAGCTTGGGAGCGAAGGCCTTGGGCGTGGCGATGGAGCAGTGCGCTCCGAGCTGCGCGGCGGCGAGCATGAGCGAGTGGCAGACGTTGTTGCCGTCGCCGACGTAGGTGAAGTGCAGGCCCTGGGCGGTGCCGAAGCGCTCCTCGAGGGTGAGGAAGTCGGCGAGGGCCTGGCAGGGATGCTCGAGGTCCGAGAGCGCGTTGATGACGGGGACGCGCGAGCAGGCGGCCATCTCGGTGATGGTGTCGTGCGCGTAGGTGCGGAGGACCATGACGGACATCCAGCGCTCGACGTTGTGGGCCATGTCGGCGAGCGATTCGCGCTCGCCAAGCGGGGATTGGGTCTGGTCGACGAAGATGGCGTTGCCGCCGAGGGTGTTGATGGCGGCCTCGAAGGTGAGGCGGGTGCGGAGCGAGGCTTTCTCGAAGAAGAGCACCATCTGCTGTGCGTCGAGCGCGTGGCGGAAAGCCTCGGGGCTGCTCTTGACGGTGTGGCCTAGCTCCATGATGGCGGCCATCTCGGCAACGGTGAGGTCGGCGATGGAACAAAGGTCGCGGCCCTGAAGTTGCTGGGTGGCGGCTTCGAAGGCGGAGTCGGACAAGGGGCCGAGGGTGGCAGGCTGGTTGAGGACAGGATGGCTACTCATGAAATTCGGCTCCGGAAGCGGGCTGGCCGCTGATTTGGCCGGCGGGAACGGCATTCAGGCTGAGGAGGTCGTCGAGCGCGGCGACGGCGATGTCGATGTGCTTGCGTTCAAGGATGTAGGGCGGCAGGAAGCGCAGGACGGTCTCGCTGGTTCGGTTGAGGATGATCTGGCGCTGAAGCATAGCGGAGACGACGTTCTTGGCGAGGGCGGCGGAGTCGAGCTCGACGCCGATCATCAGGCCGAGGCCGCGCACCTCGCGGATGGCCGAGTGCTTTCGGGCGAGTTGGGTGAGCTGGGCCAGAAAATACGTTCCTACCTCGGTGACGTGTTCGAGCAGGTGAGTGCGCTTCATCTCGTCGATGACGGCGATGGCGACGGCACAGGCCAGCGGCCCTCCTCCGAACGTCGTTCCGTGCATGCCGGGGGTGATGGCCTGCGAGGCGCGCTCCGTGCACAGCATGGCGCCGATGGGCAGACCTCCGGCAAGCGGCTTGGCGATCGTGATGACGTCGGGCAGGGCGTCGAAGTGCTGGAAGCCGAACCATTTGCCGGTGCGTCCGAAGCCGCACTGGATCTCGTCGGCGATGAGCAGGGCGCCGGTCGAGTCGCAGAGCTGGCGGGCGGCGGCGAAGAACTCCGGGGAGACGGGATGGATGCCGCCCTCACCCTGGATGGGCTCGATGAGGATGGCGCAGACGTCGGTTCCGGAGCCGGCGCTGAACCTGGCGCGAAGGTCTTCGACGTCGTTGAAGCGGACGAAGTCGACATCCGGCATGACGGGTGCGAAAGGCGCGCGGTAGGCGAGCTTCTGTGTGGTGGCGACCGAACCCATGGTGCGGCCGTGGAAGCTATGTTCGAGGGCCAGGAAGCGTGTGCCGAGGGGGCTGTTCGCAGTGTGCGCCCCCACCTCAGACGAGAAAGCCGTCTGAGATGGGGCACCCGGGCTC
>CALMVK010000171.1:1922-16839 GCA_937873145.1 uncultured Granulicella sp.
TTACCTCCGTACCAAAGTTGACGCGGGTTGTGCAGAGATCGGGGAGCGAGGCGGCGGCCTCGGCGGGCAGGATGCGCACGCGCTTGACGCCGTGCAGCAGGGCATCGCGGCAGGCGTTGAGCTTGGGCAGCATGCCTCCGGAGATGACCGCGGTTTTTTCAAGTTCAGCGGCCTGCGGCAGCGAGAGCCAGCGCAGAACCGTGCCGTCGGCCCCTTTGACGCCGGGAACATCGGTGAGGAAGACGAGCGCGTCGGCCTGGGTGCAGATGGCGCAGGCGGAGGCCATCTCGTCGGCGTTGATGTTGTAATACTCGCCGTCGAAGCCGAGGGCGATGGACGAGATGACGGGGACGGCACCCATCTTCCAGATGGCTTCGAGCCAGCGCGGGTCGGTCGCGGCAATCTCGCCGACGAAGCCGAGGTCGGGGTTGGTCTTCTTTTTGCGTGCGCGGAAGACGTGGCCGTCGCCGCCCGAGAGCCCCATGGCGGACTGGCCGACTTGGCCGAGCGAGGCGACGAGCCCCTTGTTGACGCGGCCGGCGAGGACCATGAGGGCGGCGTCGCGGGTTTCGGCATCGGTAACGCGGAGGCCGGAGATGAACTCGCTCTTCTTGCCCATCTGGGCGAGCGTGCGGGTGAGCTGGACGCCGCCGCCGTGGACGACCGCGACCTGGTTGCCGTCCGAGACGAGGTCGAAGATGGCCTTGGCGCAGAGCTGGAGGAGCTTTGGCTCTTCAAGGGCCGCGCCGCCGAGTTTGACTACGAATTTCACTTAGAGGCCCTCCTCTTCCTTGAAGCCATACATGAGATTCATATTTTGGACCGCCTGGCCGGAGGCGCCCTTGAGCAGGTTATCGAGGCAGCTGACGAGGACCAGCCGCTGGCCATCGGGTGCGAGATGGAAGCCGATGTCGCAAAAATTGGTGTGCGCAACGTGCTGGATCTGGGGCAGGTCTCCGGCGGCGCGGACGCGGACCATGGGGCTGGTGCGATAGAACTCGCGCAGGGTCCGCTCGACGGCTTCCGGCTGCTGCGGGGCCGCGAACCGGACATAAAGAGTGGAGAGGATGCCGCGTGGAATGGGCAGCAGATGCGGGGTGAACTGGATCTGGGCGGAGGTGAGCGAGAGCTGCTCGAGCAGCTCGCCGGTGTGGCGATGGCCGAAGACGGAGTACGCCGAGAGATTGTCAGCCGCGTACATGAAGTGGGTTTTATCGGTGGCTTTCTTGCCGGCTCCGCTGACCCCGCTTTTGGAGTCGCAGATAATGCCGTGGTCTAGATCGACGAGGCCGGCGCGGAGGAGCGGCGCGAGCGCGAGAATGATGGAGGTGGAGTAACAGCCGGGGTTCGCAACGAGGCGGGCTGTGGAGATCGCCTCGCGATGGAGCTCGGGCGCACCGAAGACAGCCTCGGTCTGGAGCTGGGCGGCGAGCGCGGGATCGGCGTCGGTGAGCTTGTAGATGGCGCGGTTGGTGCTGTCGTGGAGCCGCCAGGCGCCGCTGAGGTCGATGACCCGGATGCCGCGTTCGAGCCAGGCGGGAGCCCATTCCCGCGAGGTCTCATGAGGCAGGGCGAGGAAGACGAGGTCGATTCCGGCGGCTTCGATGAGCTCCCAACTGAAGGCCTGGACCGGAGGGAGAGTCCGGCCGCGGCCGCGGGCGAGCTGGGGTTGAAGCTGCTCGAGAGGGATGCTCCCGGTTTCGTCGGCGACGCGGCCGAGGAAGAGCGGTGGCGTTTGTTGCAGGCGCGGGTGGGCCAGCAGCAGGCGGGCGAGCTCGCCTCCGGAGTAGCCGCCAGCCCCGGCGACCGCGGTGCGGACGGTGCGCAGCTCAGCCAAGATAATCCTCGATTCTGGCCTTCAGCACGCGGGCCTGCTTTTCGTCCGGGCAGATAACAAGCACGGTGTCGTCGCCGGCGATGGTGCCGACGACCTCCGGCCAATCTTCGTAATCGATGCCGGCGGCGACTGGCTGCGCGCTGCCGGTAGCGGTGATCAGGATGAGCTGATTCATGGCCTGGCGAACTTCGAGACCAAAGCTCGAGAGCACGTCACGGATGCCGGGCAGGCCGCTCTCTTCTTCCTCGGCGACCGCGACCGAATAGCCCTGGGGGCCTTTGTAAAGGTGGAGCTCATGCACGTCGCGCGAGAGCGTCGCCTGCGTGACATGGAAGCCGCGTTGGGCGAGCTTGCGGCGCAGGTCGTCCTGGTTCGCCACCGCGGTGCGGTCGAGAATGTCGCGGATTGTGGTGTGGCGTTGCTGTTTCATCGAAGAATCGTTGCGAGCAGGTTAGTGCATAAACATGCATCTCTATGTATAAATATGCATAATGAGAGTGTCAAGCTTTCCCTGCTTTTGGTCTTACAAACAGGATAGGCGCTGCGGGCGGACGAGCTTTAAGATTTTGCAACGTCTTGCACGCACTTGAAATCCGGCGAAGTTATAGTGAGTCATGGCAACCATTTCCTCCAGTTCGCGTCACGATGTTTTGTCAGCTTTGCAGCCTGAGGCGTCGGCCCCGTCGCTGCTTGACGCACGCTTCGACATCGACTCGTGTGGAGTCGGTTTTGTGGCGACCATCGCGGGAGGTGCGACGCACCGGATTGTCGAGCTGGCGTTGACGGCGCTGGCCCGGCTGGCGCATCGCGGCGCGACCGCGGCGGACGGCAAGAGCTCGGATGGTGTGGGGGTCATGACGGCGGTGCCGCGTGAGTTGCTGCTGGCCTCCGTCGGATTGACGCTTGCTCCGGAGCGCCGATTGGGCGTGGGCATGCTCTTCCTGCCGCAAGGTGAGTCGCAGGCCGAAGCGGTGCTCGAAGCGTGCCTGCGGGCGCAGCAGATGGAGGTGCTGGGGTGGCGCGAGGTGCCGACGGCTCCGGAGGCGCTCGGGGAGATTGCGCTGAGCGCGATGCCACGCATTCGGCAGGTGCTCGTGGCGGACACGAAAGCCGACGCGAACGACAAACACAAGGGGCTGGAGCGGCGGCTTTACCTGGCGCGCAAAGACTTCGAGCGGCGGCATGAGGCGGGAGAGCTAAAGGGATATCTCTGCTCGCTGTCAACGCGGACGCTGGTGTACAAAGCCATGTGTTCGGGCGTGCTGCTAAGCACGTTCTACCCGGATCTGGCGGAGGAGCGGTATGTGTCCAACTTCGCCATCTTCCACCAGCGTTACGCGACGAACACGGCTCCCTCGTGGAATCGCGCGCAGCCGGCGCGGACCTTGGCGCATAACGGCGAGATCAACACGGTTTGGGGCAATCGGGCGCGGATGGCGGCTCGCGATGCGACGCTGCCGGCCGAATGCAAACCGGTGATGACGGCCGGCGGCACGGATTCGACGTCGCTCGACGAAGCAGTCGAGTTGATCTCAAAGAATGGACGATCGTTGTCGGAGGCGGTACGCATGCTGCTGCCGCCGGCGGTGAGCGCGAACCGGGAATCGACCTTTTTGAGCTATCACGCGGATTGCGTAGAGCCGTGGGATGGCCCGGCGGCCGTTGCGTTTTCCGATGGCCGCGTGGTGGGCGCAGCGCTCGATCGCAACGGGCTGCGGCCGAGCCGCTTTGCGATTACCGAGGGCGGGCTGGTGGTCGCGGGATCAGAGGCCGGACTGGTCGACCTCAACCCCGCGGAGATTACGCAGAGCGGACGGCTAGGCCCGGGAGAGATGCTGGTAGTTGACCTGGTGGATCAGCGAATCTACCAGGATGAAGAGTTGCTCAGTATCTTTGATACCGGTGCGACATACGCGACGCTGCTGGAGAAAATTTCTTTTGCGCCGGAGCTAAGGAATCACGCGGTTGCTGCCGATGAACTGAAAGAGGTGCAACGCGGGTTCGGCTATACGCGCGAAGACGTGAACATGATTTTGAAGCCGATGGCGACGGAGGGAAAGGACGGAGTCTGGTCGATGGGGGATGATACGCCGCTGGCCTTTCTGGCACGTGCGCCGCGGCCGGTCTACGCCTACTTTCGGCAGAGATTTGCGCAGGTAACCAACCCCGCGATCGATCCGTTGCGCGAGTCGTGCGTGGTCTCGCTGCATACGCGGCTAGGACCTTGGCCGCATCTTCTTTATAAGAATGCGCCGTTGTCGGGCGTATCGCTCGATTCACCCTATCTTTCGCTGGCGCAGGTTGCGGCGCTGCGGCGAGGCGAGCATCCGCATGCAGAGGATCTGCCGGTCGCGGAGCTGGCGTGCGTTTTTCAGACGGCTGGGACGCTGCTTGAAGGGCTCGATGCGGTGTGCGCGCGGGCGTGCGAGTTGGTGCGTAGCGGAGCGCGGATCCTGCTGATGACGGACCGGGATGTGGCTCCGGGGTCCGTGCCGATCCCGATGGCGATGGCGGTCGGTGCGGTGAATCAGGCGCTGGTGGAGTGTGGTTTACGCGCGCTGGTGGGGCTGGCGGTTGAGGCAGGGGATTGCCGCGATATCCATCATGCGGCCGTGCTGATCGGGTATGGAGCGGGCGCGGTGTGTCCGTGGCTGGCGCTTGAGACAGGCCGGTCGCTGGGTGGGCTGGAGCCTGCGGCGGCGGAGCGGAAGATGCTCAAGTCGTTCGACGCCGGGCTTGCCAAGGTGATGTCGAAGATGGGGATTTCGGTCGTGGACAGCTACCGGGGCGCGCATCTGTTCGACATTCTGGGGCTGCACAAGTCGGTGGTCGAGCGCTGTTTCCGTGGGACGCCGGCACCGCTGTCGGGAATCGGCTTCGCGGAGCTGGAGCGCTCGGTGCGGCTGTGCTGGGAAGGCAGCGCGGGCGAGGCGGTGGAGCTTCCGGATTACGGCTGGGTGCGCTTTCGCAAGGCGGAGGTGAGCGAGCCGCACACGTGGCAGCCGGGCAATGTGAAGGCGTTGCAGACGACGGTAGGAAGCACGCGGACCGGAGCCGCGCCTCCAGACGCGGCCGCGGCATTTGCGGTGTTTACGCAGGATCTGATCGCGAGGGAGCCGTCGTACCTGCGGGATCTGCTGGCGATTCATCCGGCCGGGCCGGAGATTGCGCTGGCAGACGTGGAGCCGGCGACCGGGTTGATGAAGCGCTTCTGCGCGAGCGCAATGTCGCTTGGATCGCTGAGCCCGGAGGCGCATACGTGCGTGACGATCGCGATGAACATGCTGGGCGCGCGCTCGAATACGGGTGAGGGCGGGGAAGATCGAGAGGTATACAAGGTGCCGGCTCCGGTCGATCTCAGATCCCACGCCTCAGAGGTGAGACATGAGGCGCCCGGAGCCTTGGCGGTAGCGGAGCTGGTGGAGACGGCTGCGGAGCGGCCGCTGCTCAGGAACAATCGAGTGAAGCAGGTGGCCTCCGGGCGGTTTGGCGTGACAGCGGAATACCTGGCGCATGCAGAGGAGATTGAGATTAAGGTTGCGCAGGGGGCGAAGCCGGGTGAAGGCGGCCAGCTTCCAGGGCATAAAGTTTCGGGGCTGATTGCGCGTCTGCGTCATGCACAGCCGGGAGTGTCGCTGATCTCGCCGCCGCCGCATCACGATATCTATTCGATTGAAGATTTGGCGCAGCTTATTTATGACCTGAAACGGGTCAATCCGCGTGCGGCTGTGGGCGTCAAACTTGTGTCCAGTTGCGGCGTGGGGACGGTGGCGGCAGGCGTGGCAAAGGCCTATGCGGACTTCATCGTGATTGCCGGCAATACCGGCGGCACAGGGGCAGCGGCGCTTTCGAGCATCAAGTACGCGGGCAATCCGTGGGAGCTGGGACTGGCCGAGGCGCAGCAGGTGCTGATCGCGAATGGCATGCGCGGGCGGGTGCGTCTGCGGACCGATGGCGGACTGGCGACGGCGCAGGATGTGCTGATCGCAGCGCTGCTCGGCGCGGATGAATACGCGTTCGGGACTTCGGTGCTGGTGGCGATCGGCTGCGACATGGCGCGACAATGTCATCTGAACACCTGCCCGACCGGGATCGCGACACAGCGGCCGGAGTTGCGGGCCAAGTTCCGGGGCAAGCCGGAACACATTGTGCGGCTCTTCGAGGAACTGACTGCCGACCTGCGGCGGCTGCTGGCGCAGTATGGGCTGCGTTCGATCGAGGAGGCCATCGGGCGAACCGATCTGCTGGCGCAGGTGCGGTTCGACGGAGGCCTGGACCTGGCGCCGATGCTGGCGGCTCCGACAACCGGGGTGCGAAGCTGGCAGGGCATCCGGAACACGCAGCCGATGGAGCATCCGGCGCTCGACGAGGCCTGGACGGCGCAGGCGCTCGAGGCAGTGAGGGCGGGCGAGCCATTTGCCGTGCGCACCAGGATTACCAACGCGGACCGGGCAGTGGGGGCGCGCCTAGCGGGAGAACTGTCGTTGCTGCGGGCGCAGACGCCGACCGAGGCTGCCATCGCGCTGACTTTCGATGGGACGGCGGGGCAATCGTTTGGGGCGTTTGCTGCGGACGGGATGACGCTGATCCTGAACGGGCAGGCCAACGACTTTGTGGGCAAGGGGCTGTGTGGCGGCGAGTTGGCGATCCGCGCGCAGGGCCGTGCGGCCACCGACAGCGGGCACCATGTGCTGCTGGGCAATGTGGCTCTCTACGGTGCGACGGCGGGTTCGCTGTTCGCGGCGGGCTGCGCGGGCGAGCGGTTCGCGGTCCGCAACTCGGGCGCATTGGCAGTGGTCGAAGGCGTCGGCGACCACGGCTGCGAGTACATGACGGGCGGAACGGTGGTGGTGCTCGGGAAGACAGGCATCAACTTCGCGGCGGGCATGACGGGCGGCCTGGCGTGGGTGTACGACGACAGCGGCTTTGTAAAGCAAGAGCGCTTCCATCCAGACTTTGTGGAGCCGGAAGCATTTGCTGCGCTCGAGGATGGGGCCCGGGGCTCGCTGCGCGCGCTGCTGGAGCGGCATGTGGAGGCATCGCATAGCGCTCTGGCAGGGCAGATGCTGGCGGAGTGGGAAACCTATGGGCCGCGCTTTGTGCGCTTGACGCCGAAGCCACAGGTCTAGGCGGCGCCATCGCCTGAGTGAGTTCGCGTGGTAAGCGGAAAGGCGGCTAGGATACAGAGACGGTCGCTGTGCGGCGCGGAGCTGGTTGCACGCGCGGCGTTCGCGGAAGGCCAGGAGACGCGCGTCATGTCGGACTTTGAGTTGAGAACGGTGAACGATGTCTTTGTGCGGGCGACCGGCTGGGGCAACGCTCCGGTGATGCAGACACAGGGGAGCGACGGAACCTGGACACCGATTACCTCCGACCAGCTTTATGACCGGGTATTCGCGTTGGCGGATGTCTTTCTGGGTTGGGGAGTGAGCAAGGGCGATCGGGTTGCGTTGCTGAGTGAGAACCGCTGGGAGTGGGCGGTGACCGATTTTGCCGCGTTGGCTATGGGCGCCGTGGATGTGCCGCTCTACGCAACGCTGACCTCGGCGCAGCTTGGCTATGCGCTGCGCGACTCCGGGGCGCGGGTGGCGGTGGTCTCGAGCAAAGAGCAGTACGAAAAGCTGCGGCAGGCGGGGGAGTGTCCGGCACTCGAACACGTGGTGGTGATGGATGCGGGGGAATATGCAGGGGCGGAGAGCTTTGCCGCCCTTCTCGCGGGCGCGCAGGGCAACGTGACACGCAATGCGGAGTTTGACGCACGAGTGGCCGCGGCCGAGCCGAACGATCTTGCAACGATTATCTATACCTCCGGCACGACGGGCGAACCGAAAGGGGTGCGGTTGGCGCACGGCAATCTGGCGAGCAATGTGAACGTATCGACGCGGCCGTTCGGCTTTACTCAAAAAGACAGCTGCATCTCGTTTTTGCCGCTGTCGCATGTCACGGCGCGGCACCTGGATTATGGGTTGATGTGCCATGGCACGCAGCTCGCGTACTGCGCGAAGTTCGACCAGTTGCCGGCGGCGATGAAGGCCGTGCAGCCGACGATCTTCGTGGGTGTGCCGCGGGTGTATGAGAAAATCCGGCAGGCGGTCGAGGGGAAGTCGGCGGCGTCTCCGGTGAAGAACCGGATCTTGCAGTGGGCGCTGGCGACGGGAAAAAAGCATCGGCAGGAGACCTTGGACGGCCGGACACCGGGCGGGGTGGGCTGGTCGCTTGCCAACAAGCTGGTGTACAGCAAGATTCGGGAAGCCTTTGGCGGAAGAGTGCGGACGTGGGTCTCGGGTGGCGCGCCGCTGGGCATGGAGACGGCGGGCTGGTTTGCGGATGCGGGAATCCGGATCTTCGAGGGGTATGGGCTGACGGAGACCTCCCCGGTCATCGCCTTGAACTATCCGCAGGCGCACCGAATCGGCACCGTGGGTAAGCGGCTGGCGAACGTGGAGGTTCGCTTCGCAGCGGATGGCGAGCTGGAAGTGAAGGGTCCGTCGATCTTCGCAGGCTATTGGAACAGGGCGGCAGAGACGGCGGAGGCGTTTACCGCGGATGGCTGGTTCAAGACCGGGGACATCGGCAATCTGGATAGGGACGGCTATCTCTCGATCACCGATCGCAAAAAGGAGCTGCTGAAGACGAGTGGAGGCAAGATGATTGCGCCGCAACCGATCGAAAATCGGCTTAAAAGTCATGGGCTGGTGGCTCACGCAGCGCTGGTCGGGGATAAGCACAAATTTCTTTCGGTGCTGATCTCGCCGAATCTTCTGGCACTCGAAGACTGGGCGAAGAGTCATGGGCTTACGGTCGCAAGTGCAGACTTGCTGGTCGAGAATGCGCGGGTAAAGGCGGAGTATCAAAGGATCGTGGATGAGGTTAATCGGGATCTGGCGAACTTCGAGACCATTAAGCGCGTCAAGGTAATCCCGGAAGAGTGGACGGTGGAAAGCGGAGAGCTGACGCCGAGCATGAAGATGAAGCGCCGCATGGTGGAGCAGAAATACGCAAGCTCGATTGCCGCGTTTTACGTAGATTGACCGCACGCGTTTCTCTCTCCTACTGTCTTTATCGGCAGAAAGCGGAAGAACTTTAGCGGCTGTGTATCTTAATCTTGATGACACTTATGAAAAGGGCCGTAAAAGTAGGACGTAAGTTCCAGAATCCGCTGCCGACTCAGCTAGGTGGGTGGAGTCTTATGTTTAAAGCGCTACCCATGTACTTCAGCAATCGTAGTGAGCGGGAGCCGCGGACACCGTTGGGACCATTTCTTACGGACGCAACAATCTATAGGGCCGAGCCTGCAAGCGGATTGCGGGTGACCTGGTTTGGACATTCGGCCTCATTGCTGGAGGTGGATGGGGTCCGGCTGCTGATCGATCCGGTGTGGGATGAGCGGGCGGCGCCGGTGCAGTGGTTTGGGCCGAAGCGTTTTTTTGCGCCGACCCTTGCGCTGGAGTCACTGCCAAAGCTGGACGCGGTGCTGATCTCACACGACCACTACGACCACCTGGGCAAAGGGACGGTGCAGACGCTGGCGGCGCAGCGTCCGGGGCTGCGCTGGGTGACGTCGCTGGGCGTGGGAGCGGTGCTGCAGGAGTTTGGGGTGGCGCGGGAGCGGATCAACGAGCTGGACTGGACTGAGAGCGTCGCAGTCGAGGGCCAAGGAGGAAGGACGCTGAAGGTGACTTCTGTACCGAGCCGGCACTTTTCAGGGCGAAGTGTGTCGAACCGGAACGAGACGCTATGGGCGGCGTTTGTGCTGGCCGGAGAGCGACACCGGGTCTACTACGGGGCGGATTCGGGACTGTGGGATGGCTTTACGGCGATCGCCGAAACGTATGGACCTTTCGATCTGACGATGCTTGAGATTGGTGCCTATCACGAGCTTTGGAAGGACATCCATCTGGGGCCGGACGGCGCGATGGACGCGGCTCAGCAGCTGGGTGACGGGCTCATGATGCCTGTCCATTGGGGCTTGTTTGACTTGGCCTTACATGGGTGGCGCGATCCGATCGAGCGTGTTGTGGAACTCGCAGAGCAGCGCGGGTCCGCCTTGTTCCTGCCACAACCAGGAGTTCCGACGGAGGTGGTGCACGGGGACCAGGTGCGGTCGAACTGGTGGAGGCCGCGGAAGGATGCTTAGGATCGGAGAACGAGCGCAGAGACGCGAGGCGGACCCGAGAGGGTAAAGCGGGGAAAGAGCCGAAGAAATCGGTCGTGCGACGATAGAAAACGGGGTACAAAGAGTCAGGCCTGGAAGCTGGCGGAGGTAGCGGTGTCAGGTTCGGTCCAGACGATCTTGCGCGAGGTAATAGACATACGGCAGGCGTCGGAGTACCTGGGGATTAGCGGTGACACGCTCTATCGTTATGCCAGCGAAGGCTTTATCCCGGCGTTCAGTTGGGCACCCGATGGCGGTTCAAGCGTAGTCGGTAAACGCGTGAATGAACGAGAAGAGTGGTGTTCAAACGGAGACTAACGTTGCCGTGATGCCCCGGCAGAAAAAGGCTGCAGGCCGGGCGAGGTAAATCGGTGGTTCATAAATCTGCTATTCGGCGAGGTGCAAACGCGGATTTCCTTGCGGGAGTGATTCCAATAAGCTTTTAGCTGGTGATCAAAGGTTGCAAAGTTCCAACGGTGATCTCCGGAGGGCAGTTGAAGCGGAAAGGAACGCCGACAGTGCCGATGCCGCGGTTGACATACAGCTGGGAGCTGCCGACGCGGTAAAGGCCATGCGGGAAGAGCTTGCCGAGCGGCGGCAGGGCGAGGGGGCGCAGGCCGGGAATGCGGATCTGGCCGCCATGGGTGTGGCCTGAAAGGATGAGGTCGACGGCGTGGCCGCGAGGGTGCGAGGCGACGGCGGTAGCATAGTCGGGTTCGTGTGCCATCAGCAGGACGGGGGCGTCCGGGTTGGGGGGAATGGCAAGGTTCAGGTCCGGGCGGCCGAAGGAGATATCGTCGACGCCGCTGAGAAAGATGTGCGCGCTGCCGTGGTCGATGCGAACGTATTGGTTGACGAGCAGCGGCAAGCCATTGGTCTCCATATGGTCGCGGATGATGCGGGAGCCGATGATGGCATCGTGATTGCCGAGGACGCCGAAGCGGAGGGGGCAGGTGAGGGCGCTGAGGAGTTGGGCGCAGCGGGCCGCGGCGGCAAAGGAGACATTGATCGGCATGGGGCCGCGGCTGGCGAAGTCGCCGGTAACGAGCAGGAGGTCGGGCTTGAGCGCGTTAACCTCATGGATGACGCGGCGCAGAAAGAAATCCTCGGTGTACTCCTCGAGGTGGATATCGGAGATCTGGACGAAGCGAAAACCATCGAAGGCAGCGGGAAGATTGCGCAGGAAGAAAGTGCGCTCGATGAGTTGAACCTCATGCCGGGCCCACTCATTGGAGTAGAGAGCGACGGCGGCGACAGAGGCGAGGGAACCGGTGACAAAGGTGCGGCGGGAGAGCAGGGCCGGGGTTCGCGTCTGGTCGAGCTGGGCCACGCGGTGCATAGATCATCATAGCGGGTCGAGCGAGCGACTGTACGGTCGGCTAAGATAATGAGATGCCCTTTGCAGCGAGAAAACGAAGAGTAGCCGCGGCGGTGAAGCGTGTAGGTGCCGAAGCGATGCTGGTGACGGAGCTTGCCGATGTGCGCTATCTGACTGGATTTACAGGATCGAACGCCGCTCTGCTGCTGCGCAATGGGCGCGCGGTGATGTTCACCGACGGGCGTTACACGACGCAGGCGGAGGCTGAGGTGGAGGGCGCGAAGGTGGTGATCGCGGAAAAGTCGGCAGTCGCGGCGGCCTGCGCGTTGGCGGTCGAGCAAGGCGTGACCAGATGCGGGTTCGATGCGGCAAATACGACCGTAGCTGGGCTGGAGGCGATGCGCGCGGCGCTGCCGGCAAAGCTGCGGAAGGGCTGGTTTGTGGCTACCACGGGCCTGGTAGCGGGACTCCGCGAGGTAAAGGACGAGATCGAGCAGGACCGGATGCGGGAAGCAGCGGCGCTGGGATGTCGGCTGTTTGACCAGGTGCTGGAGCACATCGTTCCTGGGGCGACGGAGATGGAGGTCGCCTTGGCGCTGGAGTACATGGCACGGCTGGAAGGTGCGGAGCGGATGTCGTTTGAGACGATCGTGGCGGGTGGGGAGCGGTCGGCGCTGCCGCATGGGCGGGCGACGACGGCAAAGCTTCCCAAACGCGGTTTTGTGACGCTGGACTTCGGGGTGGTGCTAGAAGGGTATTGCTCGGACATGACGCGGACCGTGCATATGGGCGCGGCCCGGCGCGGCGGAGCGGCGGGAGTAGGCGAGCGCGAGGTGTACGAGGCGGTGCTCGAGGCGCAGGAGGCCGGCGTACGCGCGGTGCGGGCGGGCACTACAGCGGGAGCGGTGGATGAGGCGGCGCGGAGTGTGTTGCGCACGGCGGGGCTCGATGAGTTCTTCACGCACTCGACTGGCCACGGGGTAGGAGTGGAGATCCATGAGGGGCCCAGGCTGGCGAAGGAGCAAACGCAAGTCCTGAAAGCGGGGATGATCGTTACAATTGAACCCGGTGTGTATTTGCCGGGACGCTTCGGGGTCCGGATCGAAGATACGGTTTTGGTGACGGCGACGGGGTGCGAAGTGCTCACCCCGACGACCAAGGCCTGGATGGAACTGTAGAGCGTGCCTGCGGGCACAGGAAGAGACATGGATGGACGGGATTGATTTTCAGGAGTTGCGGGAGCTGCTTGAGTTTCTGAAGGCGAACGAGATCGCCGAGTTCAAGTTGGAGAAGGGCGATCTGAAGGTTGGGGTTAAGTTCGCGGGCTCCTCCGTTTCGGCGACGAGCTTGGAGGTGGAGCGCATGGCACAAATGCTGTCCGGTTCGCATCCTGGATCACATCTTGGATCGCATCAAGGGTCGCACCCGGGGATGAACTTTGGAGCGCAGCCTGGAACGGGAGTGCCCGCGGCGGTGGCCAACGTGCATTCTGCTGGGGAGGCGACACCGGATACCGCTGCGGCGGTGGAGACACTGCATACGGTCAAGTCGCCGATTGTGGGTACATTCTATGACGCGCCATCGCCCAATTCGCCGGTGTTTGTGAAGGTGGGCGATACGGTCGAAGTCGGGCAGGTGCTCTGTATTGTCGAAGCGATGAAGCTGATGAACGAGATCGAATCCGATGCGGCGGGCGAGATCGTGGGGCGTATTGCGAACGCCGGGCAGCCAGTGGAGTATGGCCAGTCGCTGTTTACGATTCGGGCTCGTTAAGCGGCTGTGCTTTGTTGTAAGAAGGGTTGAGGAATGTTTGGTAAGGTGTTGATTGCAAACAGGGGAGAGATCGCGCTGCGGGTTATCTCGGCCTGTAAGGAGATGGGCATTCGTACGGTCGCGGTGTATAGCGAGGCAGACCGGAACTCGCTGCATGTGCGATTTGCGGATGAGGCGATCTGCATCGGGCCTCCGCGGTCGGCGGAGAGCTACTTGAATGTGCCGGCGGTCATCTCGGCGGCGGAGATCGCGGATGTGGATGCGATCCATCCAGGGTACGGGCTGCTGAGCGAGAATGCCAACTTCGCGGAGGTATGCCGGGCGTCAAATATCAAGTTCATCGGGCCGCCGCCGGAGGTGACGCGGATGATGGGCGAGAAGTCCACCGCGCGGCAGACCATGAAGCGGGCCAAGGTGCCGATCCTGCCGGGGTCTGACGGCGTGATCGAGAGTGAGGGTGCGGCGCTTGAGTGGGCCAGGAGTGTCGGCTATCCGGTGATTCTGAAGGCGGTGGCGGGCGGCGGCGGCCGCGGGATGCGGATTGTGCGCTCACCCGAGGAGCTGCCGGCGATGTTCAGCCAGGCCTCGACCGAGGCGGCGAACGCGTTCGGCAACGGCGCGATGTATATGGAGAAGTTCATCGAGCGGCCGCGGCACATCGAGTTCCAGGTGCTCGCCGATGAGCATGGCAACGTGATGAGCCTGGGCGAACGCGAGTGCTCCATCCAGCGGCGGCACCAGAAGCTGATTGAGGAGGCGCCGAGCCTGCAGGTGACGCCCAAGCAGCGCGAGGAGTTGGGTAAGGTGATCCAGAAGTCGCTCAAGGAGATCGGCTACTGGAATGCCGGCACGATCGAGTTCCTGATGGATGAGGACGGCAAGATCTACTTTATCGAGATGAACACGCGCATCCAGGTGGAGCACTGCGTGACCGAGATGGTGACCGGCGTCGACCTGGTGAAGGCGCAACTCCGGATTGCGGCGGGCGAGAAGCTGGGTGACATTGTGCCGCGCGTGCCCGAGATCCGCGGCCATGCGATCGAGTGCCGGATCAACGCGGAGCATCCGGAGAAGTTTACGCCGAGCGCGGGCAAGATTACGGCGTTCAACCTGCCGGGGGGCAACGGCGTGCGGGTAGATACGGCGCAGTATGCGGAGGGCGTGGTGCCTCCGTATTACGACTCGCTGATTGCGAAGCTGATCTGCCATGGCAAGGACCGGGAGGAGGCCATGAACAAGATGCAGCGGGCGCTAAGCCAGTTTGTGGTGCAGGGCATTCATACGACGATTCCGCTGCACCAGAAGATCTTTGCGGATCAAGAGTTTCGGTCGGGCAAGTTCGATACGAAGTTTATGGAGCGGTTTTTTGAGCGGCAGGGTTAGCCCCCCCATCCGTACATAAGTACGCAAAGTCTTCAAAGCAGATGATTTAGGTCTGGACTTGGGTACGTGTTTGATGACAAGACAAAGGCCAATACGGGGATTCTGGCTTCGCCAGAATGACGGTTGTGGCTTGGGTTAGCTGATGGACAAACGTCAGAGAACGAATAATGACAAGAGTGGACGCAGATTTCCTTCGGGAATGACAAGAAGAAGCGAAGGGCACTCTGTTCCGGCAACTCGGTTGCTCGGGGTTATGGTTTGTGGTTGGCTTTTCTCTACTTCTATTCTACCAGCGGCAAAAGGGAGAGTATGCCAAGTCTTTTAGGGAGAGAATGCCTTTCGTTTGATGGGCTTACGGGCTGCTGGCCAAAAGGCAGGGCTTGACAGGTTATGACAGGAGAAAGAATGCTGCCGGAAGTGTACGCGATTGCGGATGCGGGGGCGTTGCGGG
>CALMVK010000172.1 GCA_937873145.1 uncultured Granulicella sp.
CCGTGCCGCCTCGCCGCGGGGTGTGTGGGGCGCCTGCTGACGATCTTTACGTAAGCGCGCGAAGCTGTGTACGGCCTGCTACGCTCGCCGTAGACGGAACCGGGTCTACTTTGGCGGACTCAGAGAGGTCGTTTCTGAACGGGACTGCTATTGCTGTCGTGTATGTGGCCGCCCGGCTGTGCGGAGCAGGTCGCTCCCCGTTCATCATCGCCGGCCTGGAGTATCGGATACTCGACACCTCATTACCCTCTGCCCGGCGTGCCACGCAATAGTCCACAAGGTATTGGTCCTTCGGAGGTGGCTGCCACCTCTGCTCCGAACACTGTGGCGGGAGCAGCACCCGGGCGCGCCAGAGCAGCTGGATCTTGGATTTGACCGAGAGACTACTTTGCAGCACACTTCAGCCGTGCAATCGATGGGAGAGCTTTTTGATTGATTCGGCGCTAGCGGTCCGCTCAGAGGAGACGCTTCAAGAGGAGCGGCTGATTCAGCTTGTTCTGGACGGTGTGTCCTCCCCCCACTCTCGACGTGCTTACCGGACTGGGCTGATTCACTTCTTCCAATGGGTAAAGAGCCATCAGACTAGGCCGGAGTTCTCAAAAGCGCTCGTTCAGGAGTACAAGTCCTACCTCCAAGAGCAAAAGCTTTCGGCTGCAACGATCAATCTTCGCCTCTCAACATTAAAGAAGTTGGCTGCTGAAATGTCTGACAATGGGCAGCTCGCTGGCGATGTTGCGCAGGGAATCAGCCGAGCAAAAGGCGTGAAGCAAGCTGGAGAAAGGTCTGGAAACTGGCTTGTCTCGCAGCAAGCAAATGAACTGTTGCGAGCTCCCGATCCGGACACGCTGCGAGGCCTGCGCGACCGAGCGATCCTGGCCGTACTACTTAGCTGCGGGTTGCGTAGGGCCGAACTGCTGCGGTTACGGACCGAGCACCTTGTCCAACGCGAAGGGCGATGGGTCTTTGTTGATCTGGTCGGCAAAGGAAACAGGACCAGGACCATAACGGTTCCTGCGAATGTCAAGGTAGCGATCGACCGGTGGACTAGCGCGGCTGGCGTCACCATCGGAGCGTTGTTCCGCCCCATCAATAAGGGCGATGTTGTCTCAGGAACCGAGATCAAAGACGAGAAAGTGATCTGGAACATAGTCGATAGATACGCCAGATTGACTGGACTGGGGCCGCTTGCTCCGCACGATCTTCGTCGGACGTGCGCGAAGCTGTGCCGCAAGGGAGGCGGCAATGTTGAACAGATTAAGTTCCTTCTCGGACATAGCTCGATTCAAACCACAGAGCGATATCTAGGCTCCACGCTGGATTATCAGAATGCGGTGAATGACGGAATGGGACTAGAGGTGGAGTAGAACATGGCCCAAGGCATCAGTACGGCCCTAAGCGAGGTTTGGAGGTCCAAGCGAGCCCGGCTGGAAGAGGAGCTCCTGAAGCTAGCTACTACTGATCCCATGACTGACCGCGACTGGCACAAGCATGTGTCATTTCTCGATCGCAAACTGAGATCTTTCGTCAGCAAGTCAGCCAGAGCCGCTCGGCTCGCCCTTCTGAGTAAATGGCGACTGAGAGCGGGAAGTGTAAACGCTTCGAAGGGCTTGATCGACATGTTTCTTGGAGATGTCCAAGTGGTCGCGCTCTTCGCTTCTCCAGACTTGGGAGCGCATCAGGCCTACCGTGTACCCGCAAGCTGCTACTTTCCCGCAGAGATTGTGACGCTACCACCGGATGCAAGTCTTCCGCCGCTTCTGCCTGGTCACCCGGTGATCGAGGTGACATCTGGTAAGGGCTCGTTTTACGTTGGGGGAACAGTCAACTCAGAGACCGGCGCAAGCTATAGCCGAGGCTACGATTACTGGTATCAGGACACCCGGCAGCGTCGATTTGTGTCAGCGGATCTCATCCCCGAAATCCTCGCAAAGAGGTTTTCCGCGATTGAGCCACTTCTTCTTCAAACACAAGAGTTGCTCCACGCAGCACTGAAGGCTAAAGGCAGCCGTGAGCTGAAAGCGAGTATGGAACGGCAACTAGCCGAGCTGAGCGGCCGAGAAAAGGCGTGGTCTCGGATTTATGTTCCCACTCAACAGATCATTGATCTTCTCAAGAACGCAGAACTCTTTGAAATGAGTGATCCAGCAGCAGCCAAGGGGCTTTTGCTGACGGGCGTCCCAGGAACTGGGAAGTCGCTCATTGCGCGGACCCTTGCGGAAACCAGCGGCTGTTCTTTCCACGGTGCGAGTCTGGCTGATCTCAAGTCCTCACATATTGGCGGAACTGCTCAAAACGTCCGGGAGCTCTGGGCAAGCGCTCGCGCTAGCCAGCCTGCCATTATCTTCCTGGACGAATGCGAAGGCGTGTTTGCCCGAAGAGGCGGAAGTGAAACTGATATCTTCGCCCAAGACCTCGTGCAGACCTTCCTCGCCGAATGGGATGGTGTGAAAGGTCCTTCCAGAGTTTGGGTCATTGGTGCGACGAACCGCGGGGACCTCCTCGATGACGCCATACTTTCCCGATTCGGATGGGAAATGGAAATCCGGCTTCCGAATGCGTCAGCACGAGCAGCAATCTTCCGCCAAGAGATGGCAGGGCTCGGATATGCAGGCGAAATACCCAGCGAGCTAGCGGACCTTACGCAGGGTATGTCAGGCCGCGACCTTGCCTCCCTAGCAAAGAGAGTGCGAGCGAACACAACACCCCGGACACCCAGTCGGGAGGACTTTCTAAAGACGCTCGAGACGCTCCGCAAGCGTACACAGCCCCATGTAGGTGATGCTGCCACTTGGGCGACGTTGGTTCTGGACACCGATACAAAATCGATGCTTCAGACTACGTGTGATCTCCTCCGAAATGCAGAAGCGTGGCATGCACGTGGAGTCTCGGTACCGCGAGGGATCCTGCTGACAGGACCTCCCGGAACGGGCAAGACTCAGATCGCAAAACCATGGCGCATGAAAGCGGTCTCGCCTTTATTGCAGCCTCAACGGCGGAGGTAAAAGCGAAGTGGGTGGGTCACAGCGGGTCCCAAGTGAAACAGCTTTTTGAAAGAGCCAGGGCGAATGCGCCGGCAATCGTGTTCTTGGATGAACTGGACATCATCGCTAGGCGCCGTGACAGCGGTGCTGTCGATCAGCATCAAGAAGAGATTGTCGGCCAACTGCTTCAGGAATTGGACGGGTTGAAAGCACAGCAAGGGCACGTGTTCCTCTTGGCCGCGACCAATCATCCCGAGGGGATAGATCCTGCGCTTCTTAGTCGACTCCCGCAACGAATCGCGCTTCCTCTTCCGGACACAGCGGCCTGCATGAAAATGCTGACCCTTCTTCTCCGGGATAAGTCTCTTGCGTTCCCTCTACAAGCTTCATGCGAGATCTTGGCCGCCGAGTGCGCCACTAGAAACTGGAGCGGCCGTGATCTTCGGAGTTGGGTTGAACGCGCAGAACATAGTGCAGTTCAGAGAGCTATAAGCAGCGGTGGCCCAGATCATTTCCTGCTGCAGATGCAAGACTTTAAGTCCGCGCTAAACGCATAACAGCATCAGGGGCTGTCACATGGAAATCATAACAGCACTAGACGCCGGGAAACTTATATCAGCATCTGGTGATATAAGAGCACCTAATGCTGTTGCAGGGCGGCTGAATCAGGAAAGTTCCAGCATTAATAACGTCATCAGGTGCTTTATACACATCTGGTGCTCTAAGAGCAGCGGCTTACGTCTTTGTTGTACGGCACCTGGTGCTGCTATTCATAACAGCACCAGGTGCTGGATGTCTTCATTTACTGCGGTGAGACAGGAAAAGCCGAGTCGTTCGTGGTGTCTGGATGAGGAGCTAGTCCGGGTGACGGGACTGTAGGTGGCAGCTGCTGACCATGATTCAAGGTGATGATGACGTCGAGAGGAGATCCGGTATGAAACTGCAACAGCTGCTCTGGTTTCAGATCGATCTCCTTCCCGCGTGTGACAGCATTGGTTCCGGCACCCAACGCTCCACCGCTTGCTGCCCCGATTGCTGCACCGGTACCTCCGCCTGCAAGCGCGCCGACGATTGCTCCAACAGCTGCTCCGCCGCCTGTCTTTGCTGCAGTGTTAGCTCCTCTGCCGGAAGTCTTACTTGAAAGCGGGGTTGTAACGATAGAGACGTCCTGAGCCCCGCTCGGTGTATTGAGCCGCAGGCTCGTTAGCTCCAGGGTCAGCTCAGCCATGCCGGTGAAGTGGCCAGCAGCTTTTGCTTCGACGACACGACCTGTAACAGGTGTTCCCGTCGGAATCACGGTGTACCCATTTTGGAGGACAGCGCTCGCTGTAGTTGCGTGAAAGGTGTCGTTCGCTGTGGCCGTTTTTGTATTGATCTCTCCCGTGATCCGAATGGGAATTAGGGTGTTCTGAGCAATAGAAACGACCTTGGGTCCGGTGAAGCCCCGATTGGGCGAGGGCTGCATCGGGATAATCGCAGGCCTGCTCACAGGAGTACTGCCGACTACGTTTAGGTTGTTCAGGACCGTCTTGATGCCATCGACATTGGCTATCTCTGTCGATGCAAGGACCTTCGCCGCTTGGCTACTGACGGTCCCGCTCAAGGTCACGACACCGCGAGCAACAGTAGGAGTGATCGACATTCCGTCGAAAGCGGGCTCGCCGTGAATGATGGTGTCGATCTGTGTCCTTATCTGCTGA
>CALMVK010000173.1:0-2007 GCA_937873145.1 uncultured Granulicella sp.
GAGTGAACCAGCTTTCGCTATCTTCGTCCCATACACGTTTAAACCAGTACTTGACCTCCGGGTCGACGCAATAGCCTTGGGCATTGAGAGCGGCTCCACTGACCTTGAATCGCTCCGTGACCCGGACAAGACGTCGGGAATCTTCACGCGCCCACTCAGGAGCAAGGTAAGCCGTCGTCAGAACATCAAAGAACGGCCGGGACTCGACGAGACGAAAGAGGATTGCAACGGAGCCGACACTTCCGCGGGTTGCAGCAAGCAGCATGGTTTCGTTCAATACTGTCTCCTTTACTACCTTTCGGAGCACCTCGACCGTATGAACGTCGCTTGTTGTTATTGCGGGGAAGTGTCCCTCACTGAAAAGAAGGGATACTGAGTCATCCACAACGACGCGGCACAATCCGGTTCGGACGGATGGGCGCCTATCGCTCAGGGGAATGTACTCTCCCCCGCCACTCCGCTCACTCGAGAACGGATAAGGAAGACCGTCATACTGCCGTCCCTCGAGGACCGCTTCAAGAGCAAGGAGACGGGTCGTGCGTTCTGGAAAGTCACGGTCACGAGCCATAGTCGCCCGAAGAGCGATCCAGTCCATTAGCTAACGTCCAAGGCTGAAGGAAATGGGGCGAGCAGAGGCCCGTTCTAGTGAACGCGCGAACAGATAGTATCCAGTAGCGTCTACGATATGATCGTATCCTCCGCTCTTATCTGGTTCGTTCGAGCCATCGCGATACACAAGCCGTTCATACGCAGAAATAGACTGTGTGCAGCTAGCGTCAATAAAGGCGGTTCGTTCGCCGGTCGCACTTTCGAAGCGAGCATTCATCACGTTCGTCCGGTCTCGAACAAGGGGGTGGCTGCTCAGTGCTGAAACCTTGAACCCCATCTCACGTAGGATACCGATGTCCGTACGGCCGTGGGCGGATGTCTTTCGCTGGGCGCCGGCGGGGTCGGGATAGATGGTAACGTGATCAAGCGCACCGCTCCGGCCGTATCGGCGCGCGATCTCAGCTGCCATCTCGTCAGTATTCGAGGTCGGCAAGACGATCTCTGCGATTTGCAACGTGATGTGTCCATGCTCCTGCCAGATCGTCGCTGACATCGGGTTGACGTTGAAGTCCATGCCAATGTGTACCGAGAACGCTGGTTCGTAGGGCTGAGTGACCACGTTTAGGGCTCGACTGAAGGCGTAGATCACCCGGCCGGAAAACGTCTCAAAGCTTGCGCAATACTCTTGGCGAAAGCTCCTCGCGTCGAGCATTGCTCGCGCGCTCTCGACTTCAGACTCGGACACGTTCCCACCATCGACCGTCGTAAATAGGAAAGAGCGGGTATTAGATGTTCCGCCGGGCTGTCCGCGCATGTAGGCATCGTGTAAATGATCGAAACCCTTTGGCGTACCGACGAAGAGAGCGTGTCCTTGCGCTGCGGATAGCATCGGCCGAATTGTCTGTGGCCAGCTTTCCGGGCGGCAATCCGCCCACTCGTCGCCGGCAAAAAACCACAGGCCAGCACCACGAAGAGCGTCATGCTGATCAAGACCAACCAATCGGACCACATGGCCTGAATGTAGACGCAGAGAGCAGTCCGTTTCGTACGGGCCTCCTTTAAGCCACCGACGTGGGATGACCTGCTTAAGTCGGCTCCACATCACGCGCTTTGCCTGCGTAAAGTTCGGCGCGCCGTACCAGATCTCGTTTTCCGTGCCCACTTTGTGGGTAACAGCAAGACGGACGGCGCGCCGGAGCTCCTCCGCGAGAAGGAAACTCTTGCCGAAGCGCCGCCCGCATACCGCGACCCGAAAACGTGCATCGGCCTTCCAGCCAGCTTCATAAATCTGCCACTGAGGACGTGTCAGACCAGTCCGCTGACCGTTCATGCGATGCGACCCCGTTCTACCAAGAGCGGGTCTCGGTCGCGTGCGATGTCGTCATCGATATTTGCGTCGATGGCAGCAGTACGACCGCCAAACTTCTCCGGCCGGTTGGCCTTAAGCAGAAGGATCAG
>CALMVK010000173.1:2017-2419 GCA_937873145.1 uncultured Granulicella sp.
GCTCCGTTTCGCCCTCGGTTTCCCCAGAAACGGCCCCAGAGCCGCCATCCTCGTCCTTCTTCGTTTCCCTTTTTTCTCGTCGGCGCACTACTGTCCGGAGTTCATATCCGCCTACAGCGCGACGCATGGCCTCAGCCTCGAGCAAATCTGCAACTTCCTCGATTGCTTCCGACCAAAGCCCGTCGAATACGGGATCGGCCGCCCGCTCCTTTTTCGCCTCGTAGCGAGTGATCCCTACTTCTTCGCACGCGGCCTTTACAGTGCCTCGGCGCGCGAGCGCTTCGAGAAAGGAGCCTTTGACCTCGTCGGTCACGCGGCTGGACGAGGACTGCTGCCAGTCCCCTCGCACGGCCGGACTCAGAGGTCGCTATCCGACGGCTTACGGCTTTCAAGATGGCAGCA
>CALMVK010000173.1:2454-3556 GCA_937873145.1 uncultured Granulicella sp.
TGATTTCTCATCTTCTCGGCATCCTGTCTGGCAGATGTTGTCGTTTGGCATGTTTGCCGATTTGACGAAGCTGCCTCAATAAACGGTAAGACGGAGGTAACCGAAGTATTCAAGAGAGTTAACATTGTCCGTAGGTGGGATCAATCAAGCATGAACTGATGCTCGATTGATCAATTTGCTATTAGTGCAAAGCTGGCGGCGCCATGCGTGAACAATCCTCAAAGCGGTAGGTCAGAGAAATACTGGAAGCGGATAGTCCGGCTGCTGACCTGATAAGCCCTCGCAAATAGCGCCCCATGTCTTGGGATGACCCGGTGGTAGGGGCGCGGACGTGATCATGCCGCGCTCGGCACCAGGGGCGGTTTCGCGCGCCCCGATTGCGTAGGCACGTTTGGCCAGCACACTCCGGCTAACACCAAGTGCTCGTTCGGCTGCCCTCAGGCTGACACGACGGCGGGTCAGAAGATCACTGAGGGCGTTGTCAAGCTCGGAAGACCATTGCACAGGTTTTGGCATGGGAGCCCCTCTCCGACCGTTGTTTATCTGCAACGGAGAGTGGGCGTGGTGTCGGAGGCGTACAAGCCGGAAACAGGCCTGAGCGATGAGCGCGGGCGTTTCTATTACGCCTCTTCTACCCGATTAACTTAAGCGCCCGTCAGTCGAGAGAAGGTGTTCTCAGAAACCTAGCGCGATCCACTTGTGGTGTCCTATATTACACATCATCGTATCACCCGGTGGAAAACCCCGATCAAAACACGAACAAGGTAGCCGGAGGTGCCGTCATTCCACGCGTTGCGACCATGGGCATCCACCCGACGCATCTTGGCGAGGATCGCGCCCGGGCTGACCTGTGCCTGTGGAGAGCAACCGCGCGCCGTTTGTTCAGGATCGCGCCGACCAGAAGCATCCGTCGAACATGCTCACGTGTCCGTAGGTGCAGGAAAGCCGCCCGGAGCGGGCGCCGTCAGCCCTTCAGGCGCGATAGGGCGGTACAGGACATCGCGATCTTTCCCGCCAGCGAGCCTTTGCAAGCCCGAGCCGCGTCGGAGTGGCATGCGCTGGCCGCACCATCGAGGTCGGAGGCGAGAACATCGCGGCCAAC
>CALMVK010000174.1 GCA_937873145.1 uncultured Granulicella sp.
CCGCTCGTATTCAGCCCATCTTCACGCGGCCACCGGAACTTTGCAACAGAGCCCTTTCAAGGCGTAGAAGCGCTTGCTATTGTCGTCCATCAGCACATGTATAGCGGAAAATTCGATATGCGAGACAGCTTCTTGCTTCGTCGCATTGATCTACGCCCCATGCAGCTCGACACTGAGCGGGACGGTGTTGCACACGTTCACTTGGACTACAGCGAGAGGCAGATAACGGGCTGGAAGATGGTGGGAGTGATCAAAAAGCCCATCCACGTTGATCTAGCTGGCCCCGTATGGGATGGGAATCTCTGGGGTGAGACCTTTGCGGCACTCCCTCTCGCGTCTAATGCAGCGCTCACCCTGCCAACATATCAATACGATTCCGGTTTAGGCACGTTCTACATTGACACGCTGGACCACCGTGAGGAGAACACACCTGCCGGAAAGGTCCAGGCGTGGCGAATCAAGGCTGGGCTGAGCCGAACCGAGCAAGTCGAGTACGTCGTCGCAACGCAACCTGGCCTTGAGATTGGATATAGTGCAGGTCCGTCATCTCAACAGATGGGCGGTGACTGTGCTGGGGTCAAATAGATCGCAAGTGGATTGGTACGTTAGCCGAACCCTCGTTTGTGATGGGGCGGATTACTGAGGAAAGCCCACTTTGCAGGACTGTTTGATAGACCCGCGTTATTCTTATCTCATGCGACGCGTAGCTCCAGTTCTGGCGTTACTGGCTTCTTGTGCTTTGCCTCTGCTCGCTCAAGAGCAAACGCTCTGCGATGCACATGACTGGTTTGCGCCTGAGTCTCACCAAGCAGATCAGGCGACCTCGCTCCTATGCAAAGGAGTTCATGACGCCAGCCTGGAACATCGCAAGCAAGCCAAAGTCGAACTTTTAAGGGTCATTGTTAGTGCTCCCGAGAGTCCGCAAGCCTTCCGGGCCCATGAGGTCCTCACCTCTATGTACTTCAGAGCTGGGCAGTATCGGGAAGCGCTCAAAGAACTGGACGAACGGGTTCGACTGCGACCCAATGACAAAGGCCTGCTCGGCGACCGCCCCTTGATTCTTGCTTTAAGCAAAGAGCCCGACCAGAGTGGGAAGGCAAAGTTCGCTAAGCTGGCCAAAACTTCAATCAATGATGGCAACCCGCATTTTCCAGTGACAGTGAACGGTAAAGATTCAGTCTGGTTCATGGACACAGGGGCGAACATTTCTGTGATGAGCGATGCGGAGGCGACTGCGTTAGGGTTAGAGGTCGTTCCCGTGGAAACAACAATGGATGACATCAGCGGCTCGAAGACCTCACTCAAAGTAGCTCTGGTACCAGACCTGTATATCGGAAACACCCACCTCAAATATGTCGGTTTCGCCGTTCTCTCCCACACCCAGCCACCCTTCGACGACATACCAACCGAGCAACAAGCGTTGCTGGGAATACAGGTTTTGCGAGCACTTGGCTCCATACGAGTGGATCGAAG
>CALMVK010000175.1 GCA_937873145.1 uncultured Granulicella sp.
CGCCACCACTCAGCACGCCGTCGTGGCCGAGACACTGCAGGGAATCCGGCGTACTCTCGGCACCGCGCAGCCGGGCAAAACTCCGCTCCTAACTGCGGACTTGATCCAGGTGCTGGCCCACCTTCCCTCCGGTCTCGCCGGCGTGCGTGATCGGGCGCTCTTGCTGGTTGGCTACACCGGAGGCTTACGGCGCTCGGAGCTCGCGGCACTCACGGTTGATGATCTTGCATGGGTGCCGGAAGGGGCAGTGCTTACCTTGCGCCGGTCGAAGACCGACCAGGCAGGGCAGGGAAGAAAGGTCGCCATCCCCCGGGGAGCCCACGCCACAACCTGTCCGGTCACCGCTTTGCGTCAATGGCTCGAAGTGGCTGAGGTCACCTCCGGTCCGCTCTTCCGCGAGGTCGACCGGCACGGCAAGATCGGAGAGCCGGGGATCCACCGGGATTCCGTCGGAGCCATCCTTAAGCGGGCGGTGAAGCGGGCGGGGTTCGATCCGGTGGGGTTTGCCGGGCACTCATTAAGAGCTGGATTCGCAACCCAGGCCGCACGAAATGGAGCCAGCGCCTTCGACATCATGCGCCAGACCGGGCACCGCTCCATCACCACCGTGTCACGATATGTCCGGGATGCACAAATCTTTCGGGATGCGCCGGCTAGCAAGCGCGGGCTCTGAAAGGGGAACTCCGTCTGAAGAAACGGCGAATCCGGAACAATCTAGGCCTAACGCAGTTTTGGATCGCACAGACCGCCAGTTCACCCCTTGGATATTACAACTGGTTAATCGCCTACGTTTTTAGGAATGCGACAAAAATTACTTGACGTACTCCCTTCTTTACACGATAGTCAATTTGTTCCTGGATCAGTACCGGCCGTTGTTCTTTGGAGCTTCTGTCACGAGTAGATTCTCACGACCGCCGCTGAGCTTTTGTAACAAAGGACGCGGCCTAAACGCGAGCCTTAAACTCCCGTTTCACGCATTCGCAACAGAACCCAGTTACCTGCCCGCTCTATGAACTTGCGTTGTCTGGAGATTTCCATGCTAAAGGCGTTTGTTACTGCTTTGCATAGGTTCTTATGTGGTTGTCTACCCGCGTTTCTTGTGACCGCAGCTTTACACAGTCAAAGCTCAAGTGCAAACACCATGTCTACCGTCAGTGTTCCGCAGTTTGGCACCTACGAAGGCACCATCGATACAATAAACGTGGGAGCCCTAGACGCGCTAAGCCTTCGAATCCCCCTGTTTCACGCTCATAGACGTGGCCAGAAGATAGATCAGGACATTGCATTGGTTTATAGCGATGATTTAGCCCACTATCTATCAACCAGCCTAAGTTATCGGGTTACGGGAGGATGGACCCTTACACAGGGAGAGGGCTACCAGAATGGGATTTCTATACTTGAAACTACCTATCCTTGCCAGTTGCCCAACAATCCCACCGAAGGACCCGGATCTATGACCTCCGCCCAATACTTCTACACTGATGAGCGAGGTGTTCAATCAACATTCGGCACACTCCTGTCGGACTGCATGAAGTACTCTGGTTTTCCGACGTGGTCGAACACACTTTCAAACGTTCCCGCTACAAACGGAACGGGAGTTGTTCTCACAACGGCGAACGGAAACACAGCTACCGTAGAAGACATCCACGGAATTACCTATCAGTCGACTTACCAGTCTCCAGGCTATTCAGTTAAGGACTCAAACGGCAATACCGGCCAAGCGGTGGGGCCGGCGGGAATCGCATGTCCTTACGGAGGAGCACCAACCCCAACTCAGGCTACGGCCGGAAACTCGCCTGTCATCACATTCGGATGCCTAACCTATGACAGCACAGGAGCAGGTGTCCAAAGCCCGACAACTATATCCTACCTCGACACCAACGGAACAGCCCAGAGCATAGTAGTACATTACAAGCAGTATTCAGTGTCTCCCGGATACTTTCAACCAGACTATTCATGTGGTGGTCTCAGTTCTCAGTATTGCCCGTTGCAGATGTACCTAGTCGATACCGTCGCTTTTCCCGATGGAACGGGTTATGTGTTCTCTTATGAAAGTAATGCTTCAGGTTCCTACTCCGGCCGCGTTCAGAAGGTTACCCTTCCCTCTGGAGGGACAATTAGTTACCAACGTTCTGGCGGAGAGAACAATGTTGGTTTTAATCTGAATCAACAGGATTATCCATACGAGCTTTCGGCAAATACTCACAACATCTTACAAAGGACGACAGCGGATGGAATGACAACCTACGACGGGCAATTGGTCAGCGTCGGGTCAGGCCAGAGCCTACCTACCACTCAATCAACTGTATCCTATCCTGACGGACATCAGGAGGTAATAAACTTCATTGCATCGGGGCTGATCTCTGCAACCTCAGGCTCCTCACCCCCTGTTACACCGGTTAGCTATTATGAAAGATCACGGACCGTATACAGCGGGTCAGTTGGTAGCCAGGTCGTTCGCGTCTCAAGCAAGCTGTACAACGGTTCGCCGGACGCTGCTGAGCAGAACTTCAGCCTTCCTATCATTAAGATTCAAACTCAGACGACAGAGAACGGAATTAGTCAAACATCGGTTCAGAACTATTCGATCAGCGGCCAACCAACACAGGTTGACGACTACGACTACGGCGCTAGTTCGCCTTCTAGAACAACAGTCACTGCCTACGCTAGTTTTCCTGGCAGCAACATACAAGACCGTCCTTCTTCTATCACGGTAAAGGATTCCACCGGCACGCCTGTAGCGCAAACATCCTATTTCTATGATGAGTATCCAGTTACGACGTCGGGAGCTCCCAACCTAGTAGCAGTGAGCGGTTCACGAGGGAATCTCACCACCGCAACGAAAAGTGTGTCGAGCACTACTTTTCTCAGCACCCACATGCATTACGACGATGCAGGGCAGGTTGTCAGTTCCACGGATGGTAATCTCTACAC
>CALMVK010000176.1:0-2228 GCA_937873145.1 uncultured Granulicella sp.
AGGTGGTGTAGGCCTGGTTTTGTTAAAGTCGGTTGGGGGGGGGGGCCCCGCCGCGGCGAGGCGGACGCGGCTTGTGGTCTCGATGACGCGAGCGGCGACCTTCAGCAGGCGCAGCCGGTGCGTGGCGACCCCGGCGGAGGCGAGATCGCGCGGCTTGGCGATTGTATCGCGCACGGTGAGCATCAGCTCATTCGTCGGGAACAGCGTACTGATTGCGCATCCATCTGAAAACCCAGGTGTTAAGGGGATAACTGCCATTCCTCAAATGAGATTTGCGTGCAGAGTCAGGAGCGGCCGAAGAATGTAGTGGCGTGCCTCGGCGCGATCATTACTTCGGCTTTCGCCGTCGACTCGTTCGCAAAGAGGGTCGAGTCTTGCTCGCGGCGATGGATCGTAGCGCGTTCGTCTTGCCCCCGAGCGATCATGGCGGGGACAAGGGAACCGCCATACACCTGCGTCATCTCGAACACGGCGGCTCGAACCTCATCGTTCAAGAGGTACGAAGCGATTTTAGAGTAGGTAGGCACGACACATGGGTTCGCAATGATCAACTCGCGCTTTAAGAAAGGGAAATCAAAGTAGTCGATCAATGTATCCCAGAAGAAGTGCGATGGGTTCGTTGGTATTCCAGAGAGGATATTGTAGCTGATATGATCAAGCAACTCCAGATTCTTTGCTTTGAATATCGACTTCCCGCCTTCGACGATGCCTCCAGGTAGATCGAGTATGTATCTCACGTTCTGTTCGTAGTCATCGAGCCACCGTGCGGCGACGGTCGCATAATCGTAGAGCGAGCGTAGCCGGAGGCCGCTTGCACGCATTGCGCTTGACAAACCGATCTCGCCTTCCTCGATGACATTGCCTTTCACCGACGTGAAAGAGTAATTTGTCATGAAGCTTATTAGTGCTCCCGACGCGAGAGCCGCTGCGCCAAACCACACGAAATAGCTTTGAAGGTGGTGCTGGATCTCGAAACTATCCGTGCAGGATACCACGTCGGCATCAGCAAGACGGAAGCGCTGAAGAACTGGATAGAGGTCGTCTGCTACCAGCACGACGCTGTCGTTCAGCAAAATGAGCTCGTCGAGAGATGGCAGCATGTCGCTGAACATCATCAAGCCGGTGGCGTAGGAGCCGAAGTCGTAGCCGATATTGCGTCGGATCAACGTGAAGCAATCCTCCACCTCGATCAAGCTCAGCCGTCCCGCAGGATCATCCGTGGCGTGAACGATAAGAACGGTGAAGCCGGATTTCGTCAGAGAAGCTACGATGCGGCGATGGTAGTCCAGATGCGCACAGTGTCGATGATAGGTAGCGAAGATAGCGAGTTTGCGCGTCTTGCCAATGCTGGCTTCAAAGGCGGAACGATCGACGACGTTGAGCGCAAGAACCCTTTCGCACCAAAGCTGTTTCTCCTTGATCTCTCGCCCAAAGGTAAAGACGAGCGGCGATCGGGCAAGCGGCTCCGACGAGCCCACCAGGTGCACGTCCACATCGTGAGGCAAGCCGTCACAGAACCGATCGGGAATACTGAACGAAAAACCGGCAAGCCACTCGCAAATGCCCACCTTTACGAGGTCTTCCCGATATTGGTTCGCACGTGCTCGACCGGCCATCTCGCCATCGATGATGAACTCGACCGTTTGCGGTTCTTCACCATCAGCAGGTCTCGCCCAACCGCGAGCTTCGCGTCCACGAAAATCGTCTAGGCATCCTAGGATCATGGCACCTACCATCAATGTGACGTCTCACTCGACCCAGTGACGTCTCACTCAACCCAAACTTAAAACGTTTTACGGACACTGAAGACGATGTTACGGATTGTCAATCTCCATGGAAAAGGGAAAGATTATGGACCTACCTTTTTATCTCGTTGAGTCCACCGCTATGTTTAGTTTCGTAAGACTTAGGTTTACCCTCGCTGATGACAAGGACAAAATAGTCTCTGCTTACATCTTACGTAAGGGAAAGCACAGTGCCTGTGCAATGAAGCCGATTCAGAGCTTTTCAACTGATACCGCAAATTGCGGAATAATAGAGGTATTGCTGGAAAGAGAGGACTTCCCAGATGACTACCATATCGAGGTGGTGTCTAGAGCCTCTGTTTTCACCGCGAGCTGCCGCAATCTTGTAGAAGACGAACGGACGAGACATAGTCGCAGCGGCCTGGACCACTTCCTGAAAGCGCCACCCCAATGGCGGCTTTCACATCCAGCCGCCACGCCGAA
>CALMVK010000176.1:2238-2461 GCA_937873145.1 uncultured Granulicella sp.
ACATCGGCGGTCGCGCTCGAAGCGGCTATCTTCTGGCCGAACATCTGCCCGGCTGCGACGTCACCGTTTTGGACATCCACTCGGATACTGGCGTCGACGTCGTGGCCGATATCCATGAGATGAGCGACATCCTGCCAACCAATCATTTCGACTTCATCGTGTGCGTCTCGGTGTTCGAGCATCTCGTGATGCCCTGGAAAGCGGCGATCGAGATCAACAAGGT
>CALMVK010000177.1:0-5169 GCA_937873145.1 uncultured Granulicella sp.
CTTTACCCCCGAAGCCAAGGCCGCTCGCCACAAGTACACCTACTTCCCTTTTGGAGGAGGCAGCCGCCAGTGCATCGGCGAGAGCTTCGCCTGGATGGAAGGCGTTTTCTCGATCGCCACCCTCGCCAGCCGTTTCCGCTTCCGCTACGCCGCCTCCACACCCCCCGAGCCGCAAGCCAAGATCACTCTCCGCCCCAAAGGTCCACTGATGATGCAAGCTGAGGCGCGCTGGAGATGCTGAGAGGTGCTGAGCACGCTACGATAAGTTTTGATGACTTCCGCGTCCAATCTCGCCCAGAGTTTCTTCGACGGCTTCGGACCGAGCGGGCTGTTCCTACGACTCCGCCAACCCGGTGCTCCTCAGGAAGTATTCGAGCCGGAGAGCGAGCGAGGTGGCCAAGAAGATTATCTCTTTGAATATCTGAAGGAGCAGCTCGATCAAGTTGCGCCGAGCGGCCGTATTCCCGCCGACTGCTTCGGGCTCAAAGGAGATGCTAGCAACGTTTTACGGCTTTGGATGCAAGGCGATTCATGGCAGAAAATCGCCGCGCAAACCAGAATGAGCGACCAGGATCTGACTCTAGAAATTGTTAGCCTGATTGGCAAAATACGGCAGCAAACCCATCACAGCTCTACCGGAGTAGCCTCCAGGTTCGCTCAGCACAACTCGAAAAGCTGTAGCATGAGCCATCGCGACTCACTTTTACCGCCTGCGAGCCAACTCACCGAACTTACCGAACAGCAGACCAAAGACATGTTAATAGCCGTAGATCGAGCCCAACGGGCGTGAGCACAGCTACGCCCTCGCTTCGCTTTGCGCGGGAACAACAAGCTTTCTGGGGGTTGTCGTCGGTTTTATCGAACTCGTCCTGAAAGGCCACACTGAAGCTGCGGGGGCTCTGCTCGGAACCGCCGTTCTGACCGTAGTCGCGCGTATGATCGGCTCTCGCCTAAAGTAGTCTGAAAGCTTCTCCGACCACTCGGGTCGATAGTTTCCTACAATTCAGCCGTACATCTCCTCTCAGAGCCTAATGTACGAGTACAACACCGCCCTGACAGGATTCCTTCGTAATGCGCGCAGTGACGGCAAGAATGTTGATTGAAATTTACTGGAAATACTCCAATTAGAAGTCTAAAGTTTTTCTTGTGCATAAGTAGCTATGCTTCTTGACTGGCTTCGTGACGGCTATTTGTTTGGAGTGAGCAACAAGAGTCCAATCGAAGGACTCCGCCTCTCACCAGCACTATAGGCAGTGTTGTTAGTCGCACTCCATTTAGCTAATGTGCTCCCTGCAGGTTTTCTGGGAGGTGCAGCCCCGCTCCTTGAGAGTTCGCCTTCGCTATTAGCCGCTGAGCACTACTCACATACTTTCCCCGCTCCGGCCAGCCTATTGGCATCTGGCTTGGAAGGCATACGCTTATCGCGAGCTCAGCTGCCTCCTGTTTGGTCATCGTTTCTGGAAGCAGGCGTGTCTTAGGATCATCTCCTTCAAGGGCATACATCAGCGCACACCTCTGAATGATGATCTGCTGTCCTGCCTGCCTCTGCGCCTCCGTCCAGTCCTGGTAACGAGTCGGGAAACTTGCTGGCAATCCCATGCGGCTACCCGCTGGAATCGGCCTTGCAAGAAGGTCAAGCATCTGTTGCGGAGAGAAGCTTCCCGTCTGAGCGACAACGAGGTGATTTGCACTCATGAGCTGAACGCAGAGTGCAGTGCTTACAAAACCTGCTATTCGACATTTCGTCATGAAATCATCTCCCGGAGCGAAGCATACCACTCTAGATGTCAGTAGTTCTTCCAAGCCGCATCCTCGTCGCTCACCAAACCTGCCACCACCAGCATTCACTCCTGACCCGTTTCGTTCCAGGGAACGTCGCAAAAGCATGTAAGTCGCGCAAATGCATACTCGATCAGCTAAACTTACCCATGCATGCTCAGACCTTGTTTTCTCGTCGTCGACCGTGAATACTCCGGCTCCATCTCCTCCCGCAAGCTTGTCATCGAGACCGCGAAGTTTAACGTCATCACTGCTTACAGTGGTGCCGAAGCTATTCAGGCTCTTGAGAAGTTCCCTCGCGTCGACGGTGTTGTTCTCGATGTCTCTATCCCTGACGTACCCTGCGGCGAGCTGATTCAGCAGCTTAAACAGTTGCAGCCCGGGCTTCCCATCATCGCGGTCGGCAGACATGGATGCCATGGAGCGGACCACAGTGTCGAATCCTTCAATCCCAAGAGCCTTCTCGACATGATTGAAAAACTTCACGTCGATCAAGCCGCTCAAATCCTTCAGCAAGAGGAAGCTCTTTCTAATCGATCCTGAAACTCCGATTTAATCTAGCTCCAAACGCAAGCAGAAAAGCGCTAAAGTTTTGCTGGGAAACGCCGATATACTCTTTGTGTCGCCGAGTGTGAGGAAGTTTCCTTGAGAATCTTTACTGTCGCGTTACTTTTACTGATCAGCTTTGCCGGTGGTCCGCGTTTCGTCGCCCAGGACACTCACTCCGGCAGCGCGCAACTAAAGCGCGCCGAGACGGCGATCACGTCCGGAAATCTACTGCGCCACATCACCGAACTCTCGTCCGATGCCTACACAGGCCGCGCTCCCGGCACGGAAGGCGAGACCAGAAGTGTGGCGTACCTGGTTGCGCAATGCAAAGAGATCGGCCTCGAGCCGGGAAACACAAATGGAAGTTGGATCCAAAAGGTTGCGCTGTGGGGCATGCTCACAGAGGACAGCACGCTGCAGGTGCAGATCAAAGGCAAAGAGATGCTGCTGGTCGCCGGTCAGGACTATGTCGCCTGGTCTGCGTTGCCCGTCAGCAACATGGATGTCGCTTCGAGCAGCCTGGTCTTTGCCGGTTACGGCGTGGTGGCGCCGGAGTACCGATGGGATGACTATGCCGGAACCGACGTCCACGGCAAAACCGTCGTTCTGCTCAGCGGAGATCCTCCCGTCGTAAACCCTTCCGATCCTTCGCGGCTCGACGACAAGATGTTTCTGGGCCGTGCGTTGACGTACTACGGGCGCACCGGGACCAAGCTCGACACGGCGTTCCGGCATGGGGCAGCCGCGGTCATTCTGGTCTCAGCAACACCGCAGCCCAGCCCGGCGTTGTTTCAAAACTACGCGCGTGAGGTGATGACCTTGCGCGGCCCCGGAGAGCGCGACCATGTACAGGCGCAGGCGCTGCTCGGCATGGATCGGATGGCTGCCTTGTTCTCCGCGGCTGGGGCAGACTTTGCCTCGATGCGCGCAGCCGCCGCCCGGCCAGGGTTTCGCGCGGTTCCACTGGCGGCTGAAGCGACGTTCCACATTCATGCGCGGGTTCGCAAGGTCGATTCAGCCAACGTAATCGCCAGGATCTCAGGCAGCGACCCTCAGTTGAAGAGCCAATACGTCATCTACAGCGGGCACTGGGATCACCACGGCCAGGTGGGCGACAAGATCTACCACGGAGCCAGCGACAATGCTGCCGGAGCCGCGGGTGTACTCGAACTGGCGCGCGCCTTCAAGACCATGCAACCTGCCCCACGCAGGACCATGCTCTTCCTTTGGCCCACGGCGGAGGAGAAGGGCTTGCTGGGAGCGCGGTATTACGTGCTGCATCCGCTTTACCCCTTGGCGAACACCGTCGCGAATATCAATCTGGATTACTTCAGCAATTGGGGCTGGGGCCGCACACACGACTTCTCCATCGTCGGCCTAGGCAACTCGAACCTGGATGACCTGACGGCAGAGGCGGTGAAGGCACAGGGCCGGGTGGTTACGGGCGATACGGCTCCGGAGCAGGGCTTCTATTTTCGCTCCGACCACTATGAATTTGCGCGAGGCAACGTACCTTCGCTCGAGACCAGCCCGGGAATCGACTACGTCGGCAAGCCGAGCAGCTTCGGTCCAGAGAAGCGCGCAGAGTACATCGCTCACGACTACCATCAGCCCTCGGACGTCGTGAAGCCGGGCTGGGACCTGAGCGGAGCCGTGCAGGATCTGCAGGTGCTGCTCGATGTAGGGTATCGGGTCGCGGAGGAGGATGGCCGGCCGGCATGGAAGCCCGACGCCATCTGGCGGCCTAAGCCCGAGTAAAGCGTGCTACGCTTCGGCTAAGCACGGAGTAAGTCTCTTCGGAGTAAATCCTTTCCACGTGAGCACACGCCGCAGCTTCCTGTCTTGCCTCTCCGCCTTCGCATTGTGGCGGCCAAGAACTTCTTTGGCACAGACGTTGCCGGCTGCGCCAACGACTCGTCCAAAGATCGCGGAGATCGATCACGACCGCATTTTTGCCGCAGCGAAACGTGCCTTGGCAGAGTCGCCGAAGCCAAGCAAGGATCCGCAAAGCCCGGAGTACCTGTCCTTTACTCTCGCTGTCCCGGCGCTGGCGGCCGCGGCGCAGATCGATGCTCCCAATGCGGCTGAGTATGGTGCACATGCGAGCGCATACCTGCAGGCGTGGCTGCTGGACCCCGAGACACGGCTGCCGACGACCCCGGCATATGCGGCCTTTGAAGGCGTGACGGATCGCTCGGCGCTGGCCGAGATAGCCATGGCGCTGCCTTTCCTGGCGTTGCCGCCGGAGCAAACGGCGAAACTAAAGCTATGGTTCGCCGAATACCTGGAATGGCTGACGACGAACCGAACGGCGCTGCTGGCGCGAGACGCAAAGAACCACCACGGAAGCTCGTGGCTGCTGCAGTCCGCGGCGTTCGCGCGTCTGGCGGGAGACGACAGGCTGGTGACAGAGCTGCGGCACCGGTTCAAGACGGTGACCTTGCGCGCGCAGATCGAGTCGACCGGGTTCTTTCCGCATGAGCTGCCGACAGAGAATCCCTTTCGCGATTCGCTGTTCAACCTGGACCTGCTGGCAGGCGCGTGCGTGCTGATGACGACACGCTTCGAGACGCCGTGGGAGTACGAGCTGCAGGACGGTCCGGGGATGCGGACGGCGATCGCCCGGTTCACGCCGTACATCGCAAACCGGGCTAAGTGGCCGTATCCGGCGGATTTGACGCACTTCAAGCTGCTACCAGGCCGCCGGCCGGCGCTGGTGTTTGCGGGCCGCGCATACCAGCAGGCAGATTATGTGACATTATGGAACACGCTCGATCCCGATCCAAAGGACCCGGAGATTCTGCGCACCTTCCCGATCCGGCAGCCGCTGCTTTGGCTTAC
>CALMVK010000177.1:5269-10461 GCA_937873145.1 uncultured Granulicella sp.
AGGACCCGGAGATTCTGCGCACCTTCCCGATCCGGCAGCCGCTGCTTTGGCTTACCCAGCCCAGACAGCGGGACGCAGGTTAAAGTGGCAGGAGATCGGGCGTCCGCAACTTTCATAAACCCCCTCCCCATACTTTGTTATGCAAAGTATTCAAAGCAAACAAGTTATGTCTGGACTTCGAGGGACAAGTCGGGGACCTAGAGCGGATTTGCTGATGGTATAGAGATAAACAACGGCAAGTGCAGCCGCAGCTTCCCTTAGGGAATGACAATAGAAAGCTTGAGACTCAGCCAGCTCAATAAATTTCCTACCTTCAGTATACAAGCCGGGGAGGAGCAAGTATGCCAACTTTTCTATGTCTATAAGTGTAATCCAATCAATAGTTTGAGAGAAAAATGGAGACGTTTGCCCCTTGACACCGATATGGTATCAGCGGCGCCGGCTCCCGCTCGCCCACGGCGACGCCGGGCCCGATACGCATCCAAAGCAGCAGGAGCCAAACCTATGCCGCAATCTCCACACGACCGCGCTGCTGAATACCACAACCTTGCCTCCCAGGCCCATGCTGCCGCAGCCACGGCCCACGGGAAGGGCGATCATCTGAGTGCACATGAGCTCTCAAGGCAGGCGCACGAGCACTCGCAGGAGGCGCAGGAGCACTCCCGGCAAGCTCATGCACATGCCGAGAAGCTGGTAGAGCAAGCCGAAACCGCAGATGCCAAAACGATCGATCCTGCCGACCGCCCCATGTGATCGAGGCAAAGGGACTGCGTTCGGCGTAGCGTGGGTAGTATGTTGCGTGTTCCTTTTGCCGATCTAGAGCAGGCTCTCGAAGCGGCGTTGCTGCCACTTGCCTTTACTGCGGACCGGGCTGGATTCTGTGCGCGCCTGTTTGCCGAGACGACCCGCGACGGTGTGTACACCCATGGGCTGGCACGGTTTCCGAGGTTTATCGCGACGGTAAAGTCTGGTGTCGTTCAACCGGCCGCGAGCCCTCGCCTGGTTAGCGCCTTCGGCGGGTTGGAGCGCTGGGATGGAAGTTTCGGTCCCGGCAATCTGAATGCCTGGGCGTCGATGCAGAGGGCGATCGACCTGGCTCATGAGCACGGGATTGGGGCTGTCGCGCTGGCCAATACGAATCACTGGATGCGCGGCGGGACCTACGGTTGGCAGGCGGCAGATGCAGGCCTATTTGCCATGTGTTTCACGAACACCTTGCCCAATCTGCCTGCATGGGGCGCTGTGGCTCCGACAGTCGGCAACAATCCGCTGGTGCTGGCGGTGCCGCGGGCGGGAGGGGCAAACGTGGTGGTCGATATGGCTATGTCACAGTTCTCTTATGGGACGTTGAGCGCGTACGCGCAACGCGGCGAGCCGCTGCCGTTTCCGGGAGGCTTCGATCGTGAGGGAGTTTTGACCACGGACGCCACGGCGATCTCGGCGACCGAACGCGCCCTGCCGATCGGACTGTGGAAGGGTTCGGGTTTGTCGATGGCGCTGGACTTGATGGCAGCCATGCTCTCCGGCGGGCAGGCGACGCACCAGATTCCCCGCGATCCGCTGCGGGAGTCCGGGTTGTCGCAGATGTTCCTGGCGATCGATCCAAGCCGTTTAGGGTTGGATCGGGAGGCGCTGGAGGCGACTGCGGATGCTGTGCTCGCAGACCTGCATGCGGCAGCTCCGGTCGATCCGGCCAAGCCGGTCCGCTACCCTGGGGAGCAGACACTGGCGACGCGAGAGGAGAATCTGCGCCTGGGTGTGCCGGTCGACGAGGAACTTTGGCGGCAGTTGCTGGCGCAGGCCTATTGAATCAGACCCTCAGAAAACTCATGCGCATCGCTGGAGGGGCCGTCCGTCTCTGAGTTTTCTCACCACTTCTCGATCTGCAGCTTCTCCCACTTCAGATACGTCAAACATCTGATAACCGAACTGAAAGTTCTTGCACCGGACATGCGCCTTAGGCAGTCCTCTCCAACCCTCAGCCAACGGTGCGATGGGAATCGCTTGAGCGTTTTGAAATTCCGCGCGCGACTTTCGTTTCAAAGCTCTGGATACAATGAGTCCAGGGCTTGAATCCGAGGAGATATCGACCCCAGAGATGTTTGAATCGTTCTCCTGCCGAGTTCATTCCGGTTACTCGTAGTTGCATGACACCTGCTTGTAAAGACCGCTGAGAACTAGTGATAGAAGTTTGCAGGAGTCATACTCAGCATCCAATCCCACCGAAGTGTTACCCACGATCGAGCCGTTATGCAACTTATAGAAAAAGCCGCGCTTTTGCACCAGACATTGCTGGACCTTGGCTCTGTGCTGGTTGCTTATTCGGGCGGGACGGACTCGGCGTATCTGGCCTATGCGGCTCACCAGGCGCTCGGGCCACGCATGCTGGCCGTCATCGCCGACTCGGCTTCCCTGCCCCGAAGCGAGCTTGCCGCGGCGCTGGCGTTTACGGCAGCTCACTCCATCCCAACCCACATTTTGCAGACCGACGAGCTCACCAACCCGGACTACGCCCGCAACGACGGCCAGCGCTGCTTTCACTGCAAGGACGAGCTGTTTACCCAGATGGAACGCTACCGAGCCGAGCATACCTTTGCCCATCTCGCCTTCGGCATGAATCTGGACGATCAGGCTCCGGGCGAGGCACCGTTCCGCCCCGGCCAGCGGGCTGCTGCGCAGCATCGTGCGGTGGCACCGCTGGTGACGGCGAAGCTGACCAAGGCGGAGATCCGGCAGCTAGCGCGGGAAGCTGGTCTCGAGATTGCGGACAAGCCTGCGTCCGCGTGCCTGTCCTCACGCATCGAGTACGGGCGAGCGGTGACGAGCGAAGCCTTGTCACAGGTGGAGCGCGCTGAAGATGCGCTCCACGCGTTGGGGTTCCCGCAGGTGCGGGTGCGTCACCACGGCACGCTGGCGCGCGTCGAAATCGCCCGGCAGGACCTGCCACGAGCGCTCACGATGGAGGTGCTGGACGCGATTACGGCGGTCGTGCGCCCTCTCGGCTTTACCTACGTGACGCTCGACACGGAGGGCTACCGGACCGGCAGCATGAACGCCATGCTCACCTCGATTACGCCCGCGACACGCTAGACTAGACGTATGGAACTCCTTGTCTACTCCGCCTCCTGGTGTCGCGACTGCCGCGAAGCCAAGCGCTTTCTTACCACGCACAACATTCCATACCAGGAGATCGACATCGAGACGACGCCCGGTGCGGCCGAGCAGGTGATGGCGAACGTGGGCAAGCGGGCAATTCCGCAGTTTGTGCTGGATGGTAAATGGATTCAGCCTTATAAGCCCGGGCGCGGCTTCCTGCATGAAGAGATGTCCGAGCTCTTCGGCGTGGCGAAGTAGCCGCCGATGATCGCTCGCTATACGCGCCCGGAGATGGGTCGCATCTGGTCGGATGAGAATAAGTATCGCTCGTGGCTGCGCGTGGAGATTGCGGCCAGCCAGGCGCTTGCCGCGGCGGGGCTGGTTCCACAGCTGGCGGCGGACACGATTCGCGACCGCGGCAACTTTACCGTGGCTCGCATCGATGCGATTGAAGTCGAGGTCCGGCACGATGTGATCGCGTTTACGACTACGGTGGCTGAGCACATCGCCGACCCGGACGCCTCGCGCTGGCTGCACTATGGCTTGACCTCGACCGATGTGGTGGACACGGCGCAGGCGTTGCAGCTCCGCGAGGCTTCGGCGTTGATTCGCGCCGGCATCCTGCGTCTCGCCGACGTGCTGAAGACGCGCGCGCTTGAGTTCCAGCACACGCCGATCATCGGCCGCACGCACGGCATTCACGCGGAGCCGACGACCTTCGGCTTGAAGCTGCTGCTCTGGTATGCCGAGGTCCAGCGCTCGCTCACACGCTTCGATGCTGCGGCGGAAGACCTGCGGGTGGGCAAGCTTTCGGGTGCGGTCGGGACGTTCGGCCACCTGAAGCCGGAGCATGAAGAGGCAATCTGCGCGGCGCTTGATCTGAGACCTGTAGCAATTGCCACGCAGGTGATTCAGCGCGATCGTCATGCCGCTTACATTGCGACCCTGGCCGTGCTTGCCTCCACGCTGGACAAGATTGCCACCGAGATTCGGCATCTGCAGCGCACCGAGGTCCGCGAGGCCGAAGAGTTCTTCTCCGAGAAGCAGAAGGGTTCGAGCGCGATGCCGCACAAGCGCAACCCCATTACCAGCGAGCAGATCTCGGGGCTTGCGCGGGTGGTGCGGGCGAATGCGCAGACGGCGTTTGAGAACGTCGCTCTCTGGCATGAGCGCGACATCTCGCACAGCTCCGCCGAGCGCGTGATTTTTCCCGACACAACCACGCTCGCCGACTACCTCCTGCAGAAGACTGCGACCCTGATCGAGAAGCTGCTGGTGTACCCGGCGCGTATGCTCAAGAATCTCGAATCGACCGGAGGACTCATCTTTTCCGGCCAGCTTTTGCTCGACCTCGCCGAGTCCGGCATGAGCCGCGAAGATGCGTATCGTCTGGTGCAGATGCACGCGATGCGGAGTTGGAAGGAGGATCTTGTTTTTCGCGATGAGATTGCAAGGGTGCCGGAGATTACGTCGCGGCTGACTCCGGAAAAGCTTGCTCGCGCCTTTGACTTCCGGCGTCAGTTAGCCAATGTGGATGCGATTTTTGCGCGGGTGCTTGGAGATGCTTAGCTTTTAGAGAGCCCGGACTCGGTCTTTGGAGCCATGCTCAGTTCAATGCGCTCCATGCGCCGGTCTAGATCCATCGCCTTCATCTCCGCTTGATGATTCGCACTTACAACGTTGGTTAAGAGTTCTATGCGGGCCAGCACTTGATCGAACTTTGCCAAGGTGAGCTTTTCGCTCTGTGCGAATCGTTCATCGATGCGCCTGTCCATTTGCTCAAAGCGCTTGCCTATCTGCTCAAATCGCTCGTCTACCTGCTCAAAGCGAAGATTCATCACTCGCTCGACAGCGTCCAAGCGAACGTTGATCGCTTTGAGATCCGGGGCGACCACATCCTGCAGCACCTTGCGCGTATCGTCGATGAGACTCATTCATTCCTCCTCCCCACTATACCGAAAGCTCCTAGGCCCTCCCGCCATATGTTTTGAACCTCCAAAGCTGATCCTCCATCTCTCCCATGACTCCGCTTTCTGACAACCTCATCCAGATCGTCGACGCGGCTCTCGCCTCCTCAGCCCAACGTGCCGGCTCTC
>CALMVK010000177.1:10561-25500 GCA_937873145.1 uncultured Granulicella sp.
CTCATCCAGATCGTCGACGCGGCTCTCGCCTCCTCAGCCCAACGTGCCGGCTCTCATCTGTTTTGCCATCCTGGCTGTTCTCCGTGCTGCCATGGCGTCTTCGAGATTACTGCGCTCGATGCGGAACGCCTGCGCGTTGGGCTGCTCGAAACGGAGCGCGAAGATGCTGCGAAAGCACGGCGTCTTCTAAGTCGCATCGCCGACGCCCGTGAACATCTCAATGCCTTCTTTCCCGGCGATCCAGCGACCGGCATTCTCTCTGAGCACGAACACTCCGAGCAGCAGATTGAGCTCTTCGAAGAGGCGTTCCACGCCGATCCGTGTCCGATCCTCGATCCCGTAACCCAGACCTGCGATCTCTACGCGCATCGACCGATCCTGTGCCGGACCTTTGGGCCTCCCATCCGCAACGACCACGCTGATCCCGATGCCGGACTCGCGATCTGCGAGCTTTGCTTTACCGAGGCCTCGGACTCCGAGATCGCCGCGGCCGAGATGGACTCGAGCTTCCGTCCTCTGGAAGAAGAGCTTGACCGCACGTACAAGACGCAGCACCCGCATAGCGGCCCGACCATCATCGCTTTCGCGTTCCCAACGATCGGGTAAGCTTCGGAGCAGCGCGAGAGGCGATAATGAAGCTGTGCCCGAACCTCGCATTGTTACCCTGGCTATCACCGGAGCGTCAGGCTCGCTCTACGCTGTCGAAGCGTTGCGCCGGCTTGCGGCCGACGAGCGTGTGACGCATGTGGACCTCGTCGCGTCCGACTCTGCTCTCCGTGTTCTTGCGGAAGAACTCTCGCTCTCCGGCCGCAACAATCTTGTCGAAAAGATTCTGGGCGCACCGTACGCCAAAATTCAGCAACATACGGATGAAAACATCGGCGCAAACATCGCCTCCGGATCTTACCCCAGCGAGGCGATGCTCGTGCTTCCGTGCTCCATGGGCACGCTCGCCGGCATCGCGCATGGACTTGCCTCTTCGCTGATTACGCGTGCCGCGGACGTGGCCTTGAAAGAGCGCCGGCCACTGCTGCTGTGCGTCCGCGAAACGCCCTTCAACCTGATTCATCTGCGCAACATGACGCTTGCCGCTGAAGCCGGCGCAACGATCTTTCCGGTCATGCCGACGCTCTACAATCTGCCGCAGACCACTATGGCGATGGCTGGGCAGTTTGTCGATCGGGTGCTCGGACACCTTGGCCTGCCGCAGCCCGGCGCGTACCGGTGGACGGGCGAGTAGGCCTACTCGGATCTGCCGGCCACGGTCTTCTCCACACCTGCCAGAGGAGGGTCCGCGGTGAGGAAATCGATCATCCCGTGAAGCACCGGCCTCCAGCACTCGGATGGAGTCAGATGACCGCAGCCCTCGACGATCAGCATGGACGATCCCGCGATCTTATGGTGGATCTGCTCGCCCGCCGCGAGCGGAATCAGCCGATCGAGCTTGCCCCAGACGACGAGCGTCGGCTGATGGATGTCGGCCAGCCGGAAGTCCATCAGGTCACGGCCGGACTCCATCTGGTGCATACTACGCTTCACCACCCACGCATTTTCCTGCAGATGCTTGATCGCGGCCCGGCTCGCAAACCCGGGGAGAGGCTTGGGCTGCGGGGTCAGCCTCGCGATGAGATGAGACAGCCCGGTTGAATCCGTCGGTGTAAAGAGTGTGGCGTCGAAGGTCGACGGAAAGTAGACGCCGGCCGAATCAAACACCATCAGCCGGTCCACGAGCCAGGGACGATTTACCGCCAGCTTCAGCGCGATCCAGCCACCCATCGACCAACCTCCTACGTCCGCGTGCTCGATCTGCAAGGCCTGCATAAAGTTCGCCACAAACTTTACCTCGAGAGGGATCGAGTAGTCGACATCGGGCTTTGCGGAGCGCCCGTAGCCCAGCAGATCGGGCACATACACATGGAAGCCGGCGGAGGCAAGCGATGGAATCAGCGGCGACCAATCTTCACCGCGCGCACCCAGACCATGCACCAGAACCAGAGTGCGGCCCGCGCCCGCAGCATTGGGAGATGTGGAAGGCAAGGCCTCAAAGTAATGCACGCGGTTGCCATCGATCTCGATCGATTCACTGCGCACATGCTGCCGCCATAGCTTGTACCGAATCCGGTTGTCAGCCACCCAAAGTGGCTCAAGCAAGAACGTTCCAGCCGCCAGCAGCATGAGAACCAGGAGCGCGCCGATGCAACGAAAAAGTGCTTTGCCGAGCGACAATCCGTTCTCCCTGGGCGACCGGAGTCTTTGCGTAAGAGGACCTCTACTTCAGCCGCAGCGCCTTCCCGTACTCTTCCCCGAAGACGGTATGCTGCATCGCAAAGCGGCCGCCGTCGAACTTGTCCGCGCCCTTCAGGTGACCCACGCAAAGCATGGCGACGACCCAGTAACTGAGCGGCAGACGCAGCGTCTCGTGCACCTTTTCCTGCTCAAATCCTTCCATCGGCGCAGTATCGTAGCCGAGGACCTCAGCCATCAGCAGCATCTGCGTAAACGCAAGGGTGACCTGCTTGGTGAGCCACAGCTTCATCTGATCGGGCGTGAAGCTGGACATGTAGTTGGAGACGCTGGTCTGAGCCTGCGCCGCGTAGCTCTCCGGCATGCCTCCAGCGCGCCCCATCTCCAGGATCGTGTGCAGATCCTGACGCCAGCCATCCATGTCTCCGCAGGCAACGATAACGACCGAGGCCTCTTCGATCTTGGCCTGGTTGAAGCTGGCTGCGCGTAGCCGCTTGCGGTGCTCCGGGGACTGCACGACCACGAAACGCCAAGGCTGCAGGTTGTAGCCGCTGGGCGCCTGCAGACCCGCATGAAGAATCTGTTCGAGATCCTCAGGCGGCAGCGGAGAGCTGTCAAAGCTGGGCGTCGAACGCCGTGTCTCGATGGCTTCCTTCAGAGTCTTGACGGCTTTGGCTGAGGTCATACGATTTTTGTCCTGCGGCGGTCCGCGCTTCGGCTCCAAGCGTTCATAGCTTGATTCAACGCCGGTGCCGCATCGATAGCAAGCACAAAGAGAACGGGAGACAAGGCTTGCGCCATGGCGTCGACCGTTCCGGGCAAACGCTTCGACCGGGCCGTATACGCACGCAAGTCAATGAATTTCACTCATGGCAAGCTCGGTGGCGTAGGGCGAAACTCCGGGAGCCTCGGCGAAGATCCACACTCCGTGAAAGGCCTGTTTGAACTCAGGATGAGCCGCGACTAAAGCTTCCATGGCGTCCGTATTGCGCTTGCGTGCGACAGCAGGATCGCCCAACGCGTCCACCTTCAGGTGCGCGGAGAGATCGACTTTCTCTTTGCCGAGCGAATCGTCGACAGTCACCGCGGTGAAGCGGTACTCAGCACCGTCCAGTCCTTTGACCACCAGCGGCGCTTCCGTGCTCAACCCGCTGGCGACGGCGGGTGGCGCGTCTGCCGTCAACTCGGACTGCAGCTTGTCCAGATGCGTGCTCGAGACGAAGTTCGCAGGCAGCAGCAAGGCCTGGGCCTGCTGCATGTAAAGCCACGAGTTCCACTGCTCTTTCTCGGCGGCAAAGGCACGCGCCTGCTTCCAATACCAGACGCCATCATGGCCGGCCGCGGTCAGTGCCTTGGGGTACAGTCCGGCGAGTGCCCACTGGCCACCCTCTTGCCGCATTAGAAACGAAAGCCTCCAAGGCGCGGCCTCCTCCATGCGTACCATGGCAAAGGCGTAACGGCCTGGAGGCAGCTGTGGGATCGAGAACTCGGCCGTAGCCTGCGATTGATTTAGCGTGCAGAAAAAACTGGCGTCCGGGTTGGCCCCGTTCGCGCTCTTGGCCAGAGTAGAAGCATCGAGCAGATACACCTGCTCTACCTGCAGCTGCGCGTTCCGCACCATCGGTGCCGTTGCATTCACGACACTGGCCACGCCACTGAAGTCCTTCTGGTACTCCGGGATGGTCTTCGCCTTCAGGGTGCTTTGATCGTCGGCTTGAATAGCCTTTGCAAGCGTGGTAGCGGCCGCGGCCAGGGTATCGCGCTCACCCGGCTTCATCTGCGACTGCGTGGTGCAAACCTCAGCTGCGCGTCCACAAGTTGCGAAGCCTGCAGTCAGCAGGCCGACAGCCACAATCCGTTGAAAATACTTCATTCCCTGCTCCCTATGCGTGTGTCGCCTCAGTGTATCGGGATCAAGCTCATCACGCATAGGCGTTAGACTGATTGTGGTACAGGAAGGTCGCGTGATGGCTGGATGTACAGAGAGCAAGCTTGCCCAAACGCTGCGTTGGTGCAGCGGCAAAGACGATCCCAGGTCGCATCCGGTCCTGCCTAAAGCGATGGCACTGGCCCTGCTGTGTAGCGCAGCCAGCCTCCACGGCCAAACCTTGCCTTCCATGGCTCCGACTGCGCCGGCAACCCCACCCGTCACGTCCGCGCCCGTCACGTCCGCGCCCTCTGCGCACGCAGCCGCCGGGCCCGCGATCCAGCCAGCCCAGGTGGCTTACACCGCGGGCCGGCTGCAGGTAAACGCGGAGAACTCGTCGCTCAACCAGATCCTGCGCGAGATCGGACGCCTGACCGGGATGAAGATTACGGGTGGTGTGGCCGAAGAACGCGTCTTCGGCAGCTACGGGCCGGCGGATCCCTCGGTGGTGCTGTCGGCGCTGCTGAATGGCACAGGAAGCAACATGATGGTGCGTTTCGACGCCACGCACCGCCCTGCGGAGCTGGTGCTGACGCCGCGCTCGGGAGGGGCCACCCCTCCAGATCCGAACGCTGCCCGCTACGCCAGCCGCGAGGACGATCTGCCTCCGGAGCGCCGCTTTGCCGAACCCCATGCGCCTTGGTCTGCCCCAACCACTCCTGGGGTCAACCCCGCCCAGACCCCGGGTGTGCCGCCGGTGCTTACGGAGCCGGCGGCAGGTACCGCAACGGGCGCTAACATGACGACGCAGCAGTCTCCCAACGGCGTAAAGACGCCGCAGGAGATCTACGATCAGTTGATGAAGATGCAGCAACCAGCCAAGCCGCCGCAGTAAGTCGCTGCCGAACTCTTGCCCGCTGAACTAGTTGCGCGCCGCGCCCAAAGGGGTAGTCTGCACCTGCGGAGCGCGTGCCGCGGCCACCTGCCGAGCATGCATGCGGAACACCCGGAACATGCCCACACACAGACCATGGGCGACCAGCACACCAATGGCGAGCGACGCGACTACCGCACAAACCATCAGCAACGACGAGATGAGACCGACACCTTCCACATGCAACCCCTTGTGACAAGGCCAATTATCGCGCACCGAAGACGAGGCACATGTGAATAAACGGCGCGTGTACCCGGGTAGATACGAGACAGCATGATCGGGTAATCTGAATGTTGGCGCCGATCGCCTGTTCTGCCTATGAGTACGACCACCGAACTCGCCTCCCGCCGCCCAGGTATCACGCACATCACCGTGCGCGGTGCACGGCAGCACAACCTGCGCAACGTCAGCGTCTCGATTCCGCGCAACACCCTCACTGTCGTCACCGGGCTCTCGGGCTCCGGCAAGTCGTCGCTCGCGTTCGACACCATCTACGCCGAGGGCCAGCGCCGCTACGTCGAGACGCTTTCGCCCTATGCGCGCCAGTTCCTCGACCAGATGGAACGGCCTGATGTCGACGCCATCGACGGCCTCTCTCCGGCGATTTCGATTGAGCAGAAGACCACCTCGCGCAGCCCGCGCTCGACCGTCGGCACGATCACGGAGATCTACGACTACCTGCGGCTGCTGTACGCATCGGTTGGGCAGCCGCACTGCCCCAACTGCGGCCGGCCCATCACCCGGCAGTCGGCGGAGCAGATCGTCGAGCGCATCGTGCAGCTTGCCCCGGGAGAGCGCATCACGGTCTTCGCGCCGATCGTTCGCGGACGCAAGGGCGAGTTCCGCGAAGAGCTCGAAGCGCTCGACCAGCAAGGCTTCCGCGCGCGCATCGATGGCGAGATGGCCGAGCTGACCGAAGGCATGCGGCTCGAGAAACGCAAGAACCATACGATCGAGGCGATCGTTGACCGCATCATCCTGAAGCCGCTGCCTCCTGATCCCTCCGACCCGGAGACGGTCAACGCCGCGCTGGCCGATGCTGCCCCCAAGTACGACACACGCCGCCTCGAAGCCTCCGTGCAGAAGGCTTTGCAGATGGGGAGCGGCCTCGTGCTGATCGCCATCCAAAGCGCGGCCAACCGCGACCAGCAGGAGACGCTTTACTCCTCCACCATGGCCTGCCCGGACTGCGGCATCAACGTGCCCAAGCTCGAGCCGCGCAGCTTCTCTTTCAACTCGAATTACGGCGCCTGCCCGGAGTGCCACGGCCTGGGCTCCATCTACGACTTCGACCCCGGCAAGACCATCACCGATTGGTCGAAACCCTTGCTCGACGGCGCCATGGGTCCAGGCGCCGGCTCACAGTACCTGCTCAAGCTGATCAAGCTGGCCGCAGACAAGTACAAGATCGATCTCAAGCAGCCCTTCAGCGAGCTCACCAAGCCGCAGCAGGACCTCTTCCTCTACGGTCCACCTGCCAACGAGCGAGGCCGCACCGGCTTCCACGGTATCTTCGCCTATCTCCGCTCCAACCTAGAAGAGACCAAGTCCGAGGGTTACCGCGAGTACATGATGCAGTACATGTCCGCGACCAACTGCCCGCGCTGCCAGGGCCGCCGCCTGCGTCCGGAGTCGCTCGCGGTGACCATCCCGATCACTACACCTTCGGGTGCTCCATCCGAGACAGCTTCACCGTCTGAGGTCGCGTCCACCAATCTCTCGATCGCCGACTACACTGCGCTCTCGCTCACCCGCGCGCTCGACGGCGCCCGCGCCATGCACTTCACCGGCCGCGACCGCATCATCGCCGACCGCCTGCAACGCGAGATCATCGAGCGGCTGGAGTTCCTGAACGCCGTCGGCCTGGGCTACCTGAGTTTGGACCGCTCTGCCGCTACCCTTTCGGGTGGGGAAGGCCAGCGCATCCGCCTCGCCACCCAGATCGGCTCGCGCCTGCGCGGCGTGCTCTATGTGCTCGACGAGCCCTCGATCGGCCTGCACCAGCGCGACAACCAGCGGCTGATCGCTGCGCTGGAACGCCTGCGCGATCTCGGCAATACCGTCCTCGTGGTCGAGCACGATGAAGACACGATCCGCAAGGCCGACTACGTGCTCGACCTGGGCCCGGGCGCAGGCAAGAACGGCGGCTTCCTCATCGCCGACGGCACGCCCGCCGAGATCATGGCCAACCCGGCCTCGGTGACCGGGCAGTATCTGGCGGGCAACATTCCCATCGTTACCCGGCCCGCGCGTTTGAGCGAAGACGGTTCGGAAGACCTGACGCCGCGCCCGCTTACCGGCCGCTGGATCACGGTGCGCGACGCCCGCTCGCACAATCTGCAAAGCGTTACGGCGCACTTTCCGCTCGGCATCATGACGGTGGTTACTGGCGTCAGCGGCTCGGGCAAATCGTCGCTGGTCAACGATATTCTCTATCGCGCGCTGGCCAAGGAACTCTACGGTTCCCGCGAGGAGCCCGGCCAGCACGGCGCGGTCATCGGCGTAGACCAGCTCGACAAAGTCATCCAGATCGACCAGTCGCCGATCGGCCGCACTCCACGCTCGAACCCAGCCACCTACACCGGCGTCTTTGCCGCGATCCGCGACCTCTTCGCGCAGCTTCCCGAAGCTCGCGAGCGCGGCTACAAGCCCGGACGCTTCTCCTTCAACGTGCAGGGCGGGCGCTGCGAGGCCTGCCAGGGCGAAGGCCAGCGGCGCATCGAGATGAACTTCCTGCCCGATGTCTATGTGCTCTGCGAGGTTTGTAACGGCCGCCGTTACAACCAGGAGACGCTCCAGGTCCGCTTCAACGGCTACTCGATCGCCGACCTGCTTGAGCTTGCCATCGCCGACGCGCTGCCCATCCTCAAGGACATTCCGTCCGTCGGCATCAAGCTGCAGACGCTGGTCGATGTCGGTCTCGGCTACATTCATCTCGGCCAATCCGCCACGACGCTTTCGGGCGGCGAGGCGCAGCGCATGAAGCTTGCCCGCGAGCTCTCGAAACGCCAGACCGGACGCACCCTCTACCTGCTCGACGAGCCTACGACCGGCCTTCACTTCGACGATGTGCGCCGGCTGCTCGACGTGCTGCATCGGCTGACCGATCTCGGCAACACGGTCATCATCATCGAGCACAATCTAGACATCATCCGCAACGCCGACTATCTGATCGACATGGGCCCGGAGGGCGGCGAGTATGGTGGCCGCATGATCGGGCATGGTACGCCGGAGCAGCTGGCCAGCGTGGCCGAATCGCACACCGGCTTCTTTCTCCGGCCACACTTCCCTGGCCTCGAAATTCTGACCCCCAACCCCAACGCCGGCTCGCAACCGGACACCCTGGCCGCCGCGCCCGATGCCATCAAACAGCCGCGTGGAAAATTTGTTCCGAACGAGAAGAAGACCGGTGTGCCCACGGGAGCAGTTGCTCCTGCAGCGAGTAAGAAAAGCGCGGCGAAACGCACACGCAAGTAAACCTGACTTTGCTGCTCGCCTCGCCGGAAAAGCACGTCCATGTACGATCACTCAAGGGCCTCTATGCGCATCGTCTCCCTGCTCCCGTCCGCCACCGAAATCCTCTACGCGCTCGGCCTGGGCAACTCGGTCGTCGGCGTCACCTTCGAGTGCGACTACCCGGAAGATGCCCGCCGCAAACCCCTCATCGTCGACAGCATCCTGCCCCACGATCTTTCCCCGGAAGAGATCGACCGGGCCGTCAGCGAGCATGCCGCACGCGGCGAAAGCATCTACCGCATCGACCAGGATCTGCTTGCCTCGCTGCAGCCGGACCTGATCGTCACGCAGGAGCTCTGCGATGTGTGCGCCGTCAATACCTCGCATCTGGCCCGCACGCTGCACGGTCTATCGTTTCAGCCGCAGGTCGTCTCGCTTACACCGCATACGCTTGGCGATGTGTTTGCCGATATCGAAGCCGTGGGCTATGCAACGGGCCGCGATCTCTGCGCGCGCACGCTGGTCGCCGGCTTACGCGACCGGCTTGAAGCGATTCGCGCGCTCCCGAAACCGCACGCACCGACGGTCGCCTGCCTGGAGTGGCTCGCGCCGCCTTTCAACGCCGGCCATTGGGTGCCGGAGATGGTCGCGCTTGCCGGAGGCCTGGACCACCTGGGAGCCCGCGGCACAGACAGCGTGCGCATCCGCTGGGAGCAAATACGCGCGCTCGACCCCGACGTGATCCTGGCGATGCCCTGCGGCTACGACGCCCGGAAGGCCGCCGATGAATATCGCGAGACCGAGTTCCCGGAGTGGTGGTCCACCTTGCCCGCCGTCCGCAACCATTGCACCTACGCGGTCGACGCCAACGCCTTTTTCTCTCGTCCCGGGCCGCGCCTGGTCGATGGCGTCGAGATCCTGTACGCGCTGCTGCAAGGGGACCGCAGCCAGCCGTTGCCGAAGGACGCATGGCTGCAGATTTAGTCGCGCCCAAACCCTCCCGCATGCCCACCCAACGCATCCCCAATCTTCTCCATCTGCTGCTGTTACTGGCGCTTACGTTCTTCTCGCTCCTCTTCTCCGAGGCGCTGATCCTTGCGCTCCATCCTCATCGGCCCATGCTGGACACGCTGGCCGATGCGCGGCTGCAGATCTTTGCCAGCGTGCTTACGTATCTGGTGACGCTGGCAGCTTGCTTTGCGGTCTTTCGGCCGCTTTGGCGCGTACCTTTTCTCACAGGAGTCTCCTGGAACGCGGCTGCGGCCAAGCCGCTGTTTGCGCTCGGAGGCTTGGTGCTTGGCTTCGTGACGCAGGGCGCCTCCACCCTGCTGCCGAACCCCAAGAACGACCTGCCGGTTGAAGTGCTGTTCCACAATCCCGCGCTGATCTGGCTGCTTGCCGCCTTCGGAACGCTGCTCGCGCCCTTGTTTGAGGAGATCGTCTTTCGCGGCTTTCTGCTGCCGGGCATTGCCATTTTTGCCGACTACCTGGCGCTTCCCCGCGATCTCGATGCGGTGGCCGCATGGCGCGCTTCTCGTATCTTCTCGACGCGTGCCTGGATGATCTCGGCGCTGGTCACCAGCGTCTTGTTCGCGCTCATCCATGCTCCGCAGCTTGGCTACACCTGGCCTGCCGTGGCCTTGCTGGTCGGGGTCTCACTGGTTCTTTGCCTGGTGCGTATCCGTACCGGTTCGGTTGCCGCTTCAACGTTGGTGCACGCCTCTTACAATCTGTCGGTCTTCGTTACGCTTTTTGTTTCGACGGGAGGATTCCGGCATCTCGACCGCATGTGAACAACCTTGCACATGCACAACACATGTGCCTTGGTGTATCATCTACATTATGGCGACGAAACGTCAACGCAGCCTTCCTTCGCGAACCGTGGTTGTACTCGAGCCGGAGGACAGAAAATCGCTGCAGCAGCGCGCAGAGCAAGACAACATCTCGGCCAGCGAGGTACTTCGGCGCTCGCTTCGCGCCTACACGACCAACTCCGCCCAGCAGGACGAGGAGCATCTTCGGGCTCTTATCGGCGAGATGAATGCAGCCCTGGACGCGGCGCTGGCCTCTACCCGGGACGCACGTGTCGAGATCCGCAGGAACCTCGACCTGATCGAGCAGCGGCAGCAAACTCGCCAGCAGGCTGAGACCGCCGCGTGACGATCGGCACTGAAGTTCTCTCCATCGTTAAAAAGATCTTCCTGGTCAGCGATGAGCTCACACGGCTCTCCGCCGAAGTCAAGGATCTGACCCGCGTCAGCAACGATCACGACGTTCGCCTAGCCGTCATTGAAAATACGCTTACCTTGGCACAACGCTCTTCAAAACTGATTCTTCCTGGCAACTCATGACCGACCCCCGTACAGCGCTACTGGACCTCCTTGCCTCCCTCTCGTTTCGTCTCGGTGACTTCACGCTCGCCAGCGGCCAGCACTCGGACTACTATATCGACTGCCGCGTCACCACGCTGCACGCCGAAGGTGGACGCCTGGCGGGCATTCTGCTGCTTGACCTCATCCGCGAGCACTTCCACACCATACAAGCTATCGGCGGCCTCACCATGGGAGCCGATCCCCTGGTCTCGAACACCGCCTCGGCGAGCGCATGGGAGCGCGCAGATTTCCATGAGTTTCTGGAGCTTGACCCGGACGAGGACCACGGTTCGGAGCCGACGCTCATCCATGGCTTCCTGGTCCGCAAGGCCGAAAAATCCCATGGGACTGGCCGGCGCATCGAAGGTTTTCTCGAAGCCGGAGCCAATGTGGTCATCGTGGACGATGTCTGCACCACCGGCGGCTCGACCATCGCCGCTATTGAAGCCACGCGCGACGCCGGCATGCACGTCGCCGGCGTCCTCTGCCTGGTGGATCGCGAGCAGGGCGGCCGGTCTCGCATCGAAGCGGCCTTGGCCGAGCTCGCCGAAGACGCTGTCCCTCCATTTTTCTCCATCTTTACCGCAAACGATGTACGCCGCGCGCATCTGGAAGGAAAGGCCCGCTGACGGCTGTTTGCTGCACTTGGCGGCTCCCCCCGCGCCGGTTGCAAGCGATTTGACTCCTACGCCGATCGCCTCCCTTGAGCGGCATCTCACATGACAAGCTACTATCGAGCTATCCAATCAGGAGTACACGCGTGAAAATAGGCTTCATCTCCCTCCCTCTCTCCGGTCACATTAATCCTTTTCTTGCCCTTGCCCGTACGTTGAAGGCGCGTGGCCACCAACCGATCTACTTTGGCGTCCCTGATTGCGCCTCGGCGGTCGGGGCCGCTGGAATCGACTTTGTCCCCTACGGTCAAGAGGAGTTTCCGGTCGGCGCCGTCGCGAAGACCTGGGGACCCATCGCCAGTCTTCAGGGAATAGAAGTTCTCGAATACGCTCTTAAGCAGATTCACGTCAGATTCCTCGATGTGGCGCTGCAGCATCTTCCCGCAGCGGTTCAGCAGAGTGGCGTTGAAGCCATGATCATGGATCCCATTTTCCTCTTCGGCGAACTGGTTCCCATGAGCCTCCATCTGCCCTACCTACAGGTCTGTCCGATTCTGCCCATGGATCCAACCCCGACTACACCGCCTTCAGCGTTTCGCTGGCCGTTGCAAGACTCTTCCGAGGCTCGGGAACGGAACCTCAAGGGTTTGCAGCAGATAGGCAGCTACGTTGCCGCGGCAGCTCCTGTGGCCGCCGCTTACGCTGCGAAGATGGGTTTGGCGATCGATTTACACGATCCGGGTGCCACCGCCTCAAAGCTCGCCGCCATCGCCGCGTGCCCAAAGGAGTTCGACTTCCCCGGTATCCCCTGGCCACCCACCTTCCACTATGCCGGCCCCATGGTGGACGACGCCGGTCGCGCGCCGGTCCCCTTCGATTGGAGTCAACTGGACGGGCGTCCGCTTATCTATGCTTCCCTCGGCACGTTGAATAACGGCCGGGTCTCGACGCAGAAGACGATTCTGGCTGCGGTTGCACGGCTGCCCGACTATCAGGTCGTGTTTTCGATTGGCCACACGGTGAACCCAGCCGATCTTGGTCCCGTTCCGAAGAATGTCATTCTTGTTCCGTCAGCACCGCAGGTAGAACTCTTGAAGCGTGTGGCACTTTGCATCACCCACGCAGGGCTGAACACGACACTGGAGTCGCTTGCAGCCGGCGTTCCTCTGGTAGCCATTCCCATCGGCTACGACCAGCCGGGGATCGCCGTCCGTATCGCGTATCATGGCGTCGGTGAGTTCGTGGAGGCGGACAATCTTTCTGCCGACTCGCTGCTTCACCAACTCGAAACGGTTCTGAATACGCCCAGCTACCGTCAGAAAGCAAATGCTTTTCGCGAGACTCTGGAAAAAACTGACGGCAAAAAGATTGCCGCAGACCTCATCGAAGAGGCGCTGGCAACCCATGCCTGAACGTTGGCGACTAAGCGATTGCTTGCAACCGCCTCACCAGGACGGCGGCCGGAACTTGATGAGTTCTATGCCCCGTCCATTCGGCTCAACTGGGCAAGAGCAGACATCTGCGTTCCCTGGCGAAAGAAGGCCTCTCTTTGGCGCTGGTGGCCAAGGGGCGCTCAGCGCCGAACGAGGGTCCTCTAAAAGAACCCGGGAAGATGACCTTCTCAGGCGAAAGGTATGAACTAGATGAAGATCGGTTTTGTTTCCCTTCCGTTGTCGGGCCACGTTCTGCCCATCTCCTCGCTCATGCGCAAGCTTCGCTCTCGCGGGCACGAGGTCGTCTACCTTGGAGTACCCGACATGAAGCCGCTTCTTGTTGAGGCGGATCTGCCGTTTCTCCCTTGCTGCGCAGAGTCCTTCCCTCCCGGATCCATCGCAGGTTTATGGGAACCCATCACCAAGATGCATGGTCTGGAGGTTGTGGAGGATTTCGGCAAGAACATCTGCCCACGTCTGCTGCAACCGGCTCTCAAGGAACTCCCTCACTTGATTTTGGAGCACGGTGTAGACGCCCTGGTCGTGGACGCAGCCTTCTACTATGTGCAGCTTGCCGCGATGAGCGTCCCTGTACCGTTTATCCAGGTCTCTCTCGCATTGCATGCCGATCCCACAGGCGCAACTCCTCCCCTTGTCTTCAGTTGGCCTTACGAGACGACTCCGGAGGCTCTGGCCAGAAACAAGCGTGGTTTAGAGCAGTTGGGGAAAGTGCATGCATCGTGCAAAGCGATCGGACACGCCTTTGCAGAGCGGGTGCAGCTTGCTTTGAGCTGGGACGACCCCACCGCCACTGTTTCAAAACTGGCCTTGATCACGCAGACGCCGAAGGAGTTCGACTATCCGGTCGCCGGCCTGCCTCCGCAATTTCATTACACAGGGCCGTTCCAAGACCCCCAGGGCCGTCGTGCCATCCCGTTTTCCTGGCAGGATCTGGATGGGCGGCCGCTCGTCTATGTCTCCCTGGGCACCCTGCTGAACGGTCTGGACCGGCTGTACAAGACTATTCTCGAGGCAGTGGCCGGCATGCCCGATCTGCAAGTCGTTCTCTCGACCGGCAGCAACATCGCCGCAAAAGACCTCGGCGAGCTTCCACAAAACACCATCGTCGTCGAGCAGGCGCCTCAGTTGGAGCTGCTCAAACGTGCTGCTCTTTGCATCACGCATGCAGGGTTGAACACGGCGCTCGAGGCTCTTGGAGAAGGTGTTCCCATGGTCGCCATCCCGATCGGTTTAGATCAGCCGGGAGTGGCGGCTCGCATAGCCTATCACCATGTTGGCGAGTTCCTGGAGGTAGAGGATCTCACGGTTGCGAATCTTTCCGGCTTGATACGCAAGGTCAACGCTCAGCCGGAGTACCGCGAAAACGCTCGGCGTTTTCAGCAAATCCTCGCTGGCAAGCGCGGTCTGGACATCGCTGCGGAGGCGGTGGAGACGGCCTTCGCCAAGGTTGCAGGGCAAAGCGAAGCGCCGGGTGCGACGCAAGCCAGCTAGACAATGCTTCGACCTTGAACGAAGCGCAACGATGCTGCGCAGGAAAGCGTGTGCCGCTTTGAGAACTACCTCTCTCGCGGTCTACTGCTACCACTTCTGTTGTAGGTTTGCCATTTCGTCATCCTTTTGCTGCCTGTCTGGGCTTAGATTCCTCTAAGCGCACCAATCCGATCGTCTTCGGGTCACGTTGAGTGAAGTAGTAGACAACCGAAGGGCGTAGACGCAAACCATGCAATCAGAAAGGTACTACCGTGGATAAACTGACTCAGCTGTATGAAAAGGCCGTCTCCCGGCGCAACTTCATGGCCGGTGCCGGCGCGCTTGGCGCAGCCGCCGTTCTGGACGGATGCTCGTCGGGCAGCAGCGCTATTACGACCGTTACTACACCGACGCCCACACCCGCATTGACGGACACGGACTACCTGAACTTCGCGCTCAACCTTGAGTACCTTGAAGCTTCCTTTTATCTCTACGCCGCCACGGGAAGCGGTCTGCCCGCAGCCAGCA
>CALMVK010000178.1 GCA_937873145.1 uncultured Granulicella sp.
GTCAGTGGCGCATGCTGCCAGACGGGTTTCCCAAGTGGCGGACGGTGCATTCGTACTTCAGCAAGTGGTCGGAGCCTGGTCCAGACGGTAGAAGCGTTCTGGAACAGGCCTTAAAAAAAATCAGTTGGCGAGGACCGCGCCAGACAGGGGCGGAGCTGCTCGACGAGCTTCTTGATCGTCGACGCGCAGAGCGTGAAGAACACCGACACGGCCGGGCAGAAGGGGTATGACGCCGGCAAGCGCGTATCCGGCATCAAGCGCCACATCGCGGTCGATACGCAAGGGTTGCCTCACGCGGTCGCCGTCACGACGGCCGAGGTGACGGACCGCAACGGCGCGCTGGCCGCGCTCGATCGCTGCGCCGGCACCCTGCACCAGGTCACCAGCATCCTGGCCGATGGCGGCTACAGCGGAAAACTGTTCGCCGACGCGGTGAGCGAAAAGCTCAAGGCAAACGTCCAGATCGCGAAACGAAGCGAGCTGCACACCTTTGCCGTTATGCCCCAGCGATGGGTCGTCGAGCGATCCTTCGCCTGGCTCGACAAGTGCAGAAGACTCTGGAAGAACTGTGAACGCAAACTCAACACCAGCCTGCAAATGGTCCACCTCGCCTTCCTCGTCCTGCTCCTCAGAAGATCGTGAACAGGTTCTAAAAGAGACGTACGGCTACACTGAAGCGGGATTATCTCGTGATTGGCAGATTGTACGTTTGGCAGCGTTGCTGCACGATGTGGGACACCCTCCATTCTCACACGCGACAGAGCACCTCCTCCCAATGAAAGCGCCCGAAAACTATTCACTATTTCCAGGTGCTGGAAAACCAGCTGAGAGATTCAAACACGAAGACTATTCAATCTCTATTATTGGGTTCTTATTTAGCGATCTCATCGAACAACACCCTGTAAATCGAAGAAATTCGAAGATAGCAGCCACGGAGATTACTGCGCTCATAGCTAAGCGTGCTCCGGGAGGAGCAAGTCTTTTCTGGAAAGACATAATAAGTGGGCAACTCGACGCTGATCGAATGGATTACCTTCTTCGCGACTCCTTGCATGCAGGCGTTTCCTACGGAAAATTCGATTTGGATCGAATCGTTGCGTCCGTATGTGCAGTACGTAGACCTGTCCAAGAGTCTGAAGAACCGAAAATAGCCATAATGAAAGGAGGTGCTTATGCCGCCGAAGCTCTTATAGTTGCGCGGTACTGGATGCACAAACAAGTGTATTTTCACAAGACTAGGCTTGCTTGTGATCACCATCTAGGACAAGCAGTTCAAAATATCTTCCAAGAAATGAAATCGACCGACGAAAAACTTGGGTTCTACCCGCGTCCTGATAGCATCTCAGAGTTGAAAGAGTTTTTGAGTTGGGATGACCATACAGTAATGGGATTTCTTGCTCAAGGTAAGGGAGGGGAGCATGGGTCACGCCTGTTGAATAGGAATCACTACAGACTGGTTTGCGAGCTCGCGGAATCAGATTCAACTCCGCAGGAACTCAGTGACTCAGCTGAACATAACCGTTCCATAATTGAGTCACTTGGACCTTTAGTGCGACACGTAACTCAACCAAAAACGCTGTGGTATAAGGCTAAAGCAAACGACCTGATTCTCGTAGAAGATACCTCTAAGGAACAGGCCGGCTTTCTGTCAAGTTATTCGACACTGCTACGGAACATCAATTTTGGTTCCCTACAGTTTGTTTATGCGGACGGGCCTGATGCGTCACAAGCCAGAAAAATGTATCAGCAGTTCCTCCGATCAGAGTCTGAGAAGGCAAGATCAGTGATCACTGAAGATGCGGAGTCTTCACCTCCGTTATCAAAAATTGAAAATGAAAACGATTCTGCTCAACTGAAACTGGAGACCTCGCTGTCGCCCACAAAACCTGTACAGCGTGAGGTGCTGACGCAGAAAGGAATGACAAGTGCCGGTGGAGTGCCCGGCTTGAAATGTGCCAGTGAATAAGAGAGAACTGGACAAGGAGAGCTTATGGGACGGGGCAAGAAGTACCAGCCTGAGCAGGTGGTAAATCTGTTGCGGCAGATCGAGGTAGCCGTAGCGAACGGGAAGACAACGGCTCTTGCGTGTAAGGAAGCCGGGATCGTGGAGCAGACGTACTTCCGCTGGCGTAAGGAGTATGGCGGGTTGCAGGTGGACCAGGCGAAGCGGCTGAAGGAGTTGGAGCAGGAGAACTCCAAGCTGAAGCGCCTGGTTGCGAACCTGAGCCTGGATAACCTTGTGTTGAAGGACTTCGCCTCGGGAAACTTCTAAG
>CALMVK010000179.1:0-36628 GCA_937873145.1 uncultured Granulicella sp.
CACCTCGCCTTCCTCGTCCTGATACTCAGAAGATCGTGAACAGGTTCTAAGAAATTTCTCAGTCAGCTTCTGGTCCCTCATCCCGTCCTCGCACGAAGAGGGTTCACCCATGCAGGCAGGGCCCGCGTGCGGGATTTGTTTCAAGCCCTTGATCCTGCACGGAACTCACGCATAAAACCGTGCGATGGCGTCCCACAGGTCACGACGGCTTTGGAGTGAAACCGCGGACTTGTCATCGGCAGACGTGAAGCCATGAAAAGCTCCAGGGTAAACGTGCAGCTCTGTAGGAACGCCGTCGCGGAGCAGACGCTGTGCAAACTGCAGGTCTTCGTCCACAAACAGATCTAAAGCGCCTACGCCGACGAAGGTGGGCGGTAAGCCGGCCAGCGTCTCCGCCCGGCCAGGCGCGGCATAGATCGGAACCTCTTCCTTGTCCGCATACTCTCCCAGATAAGCTTGCCAGCAGAACGCGTTACTTCCACGTGTCCAAATGAATTCGCCGGTGTAGGGCATCGAGTCTTTCTCGGCAGACTTACCTGTCCTGTCATCCAGCATGGGATACAAAAGAAACTGTGCAGCAAGGCTAAGCTCACCGCGGTCACGGACCATCAAAGCCAGCCCTGCAGCCAGGCCTCCACCAGAACTGTCTCCGAAGACAGCAAGCCGGTCAGGGGAGATGCCCAGCGACTTCGCTTCCGTACGCATCCACCGCAGCGCTGCGTAACAGTCTCCCAGACCGGCGGGATACGGTGACTCCGGTGCCAAGCGGTAGTCCACCGAGACTACAACGCATCCGGTTCGCTGGGCCAGGTAGCGACTCTGCGCGTCGTGCATCTCGGGCGTGCACATGACGAAGGACCCTCCATGGATGGTTAGGAGTCCACCGGTGCGGACGGTAGCCGAAGGTAAGTAGAGAAGGATTCGTAGACGCTGCCCATCGCCTCCCTCGATAAATCTTTCTTCGCATTTCGCCTCGGACGCCGCCGGCGCAGTGATTCTCAAGGCAGCCATCGACTCTCGCAGCTTCGGCAAGGTATCTGCATTCACTTCGGGCGACGGCTGCTCCAGGAGCGGGAGGAGTTCAGGGTCGACAAGATGTTTACTGTTCAAAGCAATCTCCTAAACCACGATAGTACCAATGGAGGTCATTCAGGGGAGAACGGAAGATCGCTTCAAAACGTACTCTGAACACCAAGTCAAGCCCTTCAGTTGCGAAGGTTGCTGGTGAATCGAGCGATGCGCCCAATCCACCAGCCGCGATCCGTGCTGCCGGGTTAGAAGTGGAAGCCAACCTCCGCCGTCAGCGCGCGTGGGGTGACATAGTGCGTGCCGCTGAAGGTCGAAAGAAAGTTATACAGCGCGTACTTGTTCGCCAGGTTGACGGCGGTCAAGCGCAGGCTCATCCGGTTCTTGTCCGTGTTGAAGAGGTTGTCTTGACCTACGGACAGATCGAACAAACTGCGATGCGCGATGCGTTGCGGGTTCTTGTCATTGTCTCCCGTGTTCGGCGCAGGAATGTTGATCAGGTTAGAGGTGAACTGCGAGGCCAGGCAATACCCGTTCGGGATCGGATTGGTAGGGGTAGCCTTGAATCCATTGCAGACCAGGCCTGCCTGGAACTCCTGGTCGCCGCTGAGCGGAGCGCCCAGAGCGCTCACCATCAGGATTGCCGGCTGGCCGTTGATGGTCGTAGAGGATACGCCGCACGGCGTGTTCGGATCCGCAGAAGCAAGCCCATAGCAAGGTGCGTTTCCTGCGACCAGTCCGCTGTCGAAGCGCCAGTTGAAGCCGATGAACGGACCCCGTTTTACAGGAACCTGATACTGCAGGTGCGTCGTCTGGTTGTAGCGTTCGTCGTGGTCGATGCGGAACGGATAGCCGCTCTGCCCAACCGTGGCACCCGCACCCGCGACCTGCGGCGGGAAGAAGCGCGCTGCGACAGACGACATAACGACAAAAGCAGTCAGATTGTGGTAGTTCGGAACGTCCGCGCGCAACGCAAAACCTGGAATCTTGGAGTTGTGCCAATCGATCGGAAAGGTAATCGGCGTATTGCCCAGCACACTGAAGTCGAACGCATTGTGCGTGTACTTCCAGATGTAATCGCCGCTGATAACCAGGTTCTTGCCGAATCCCTGTTGCAGGCCGGCATGAAACTCGTTTCGGAAGCCGGGCTGCAATGTATTCGAGGCACCTATCTGGCAGTTGAGCAGAGGATTCAACACATCGCTTCCGCAGCCTTGGCTGGAGAGCACAAGATTCTCGTTGAACGGCGTCTCCAAGGTTCTGGCATAGGAGACACGCAACACTGTCCCAGTCTGTTTAATGGAATAGGCTGCTCCCAACCGTGGCTCTGCCTGGCGCTGCCTAGCAAGTCCGTTGTAAAAATCACCGCGGATTCCTAGATTGAAGACCCAGTTGCCCGCCTTTAGCTGATCCTCCAGGTAAAGAGCAACCTCCTTCACATCCGTGTGGCCGAAGAAGTTATAGAAGGAACCGCCACGCGTCAGGTCATACGCCAGCAGCGCGGAGTTGAAGTTGGGGTTTGCCGCACCGGTCGCCGGGCACTGGCTCGGATCGGTGTAGCCGGCAAGCGGGTTCCCGTTTACGTCCAAGCAAGGCGAGTTAAACGTCGGGTTAACCAGACCCAGGTTATCGTGCTCCCGCAAGAACGTCTGTTCGTACACGCCGCCGAGCTTGAAGTTATTCCGTCCTTTTACATACGAAATATCGCTGTGCACGCCGGCATTCAACAACGTGCGCTCCTGCGAGATGCTCTGGTCCTGGTTGACGAAGTAGTCGGCCAAGGGATTGCCGCTGTTGTAGTACTCGTACGCATCTTTGCGGACAAACGGCGCAAAGTTGAAGACGGCGTTCGCCCCCACGATGCGCGTGTAGGTCGGCGAGAGATTGTAGGTCTCAATCTTCGACTTCTGGTCTGAGTTGCCTACATTGCCAAAGACTGGATTGCCGCTCGTGCCGCCCGCAATGACATTGCTCACATTCAACTGATCGTAGCTGTTCGGCGTCTGAAACCAGGAGCGGCTGTAGGTCAGGTTCAAGTGCATCGAATCCGCCGTCGTAAATTGACGGTCGATGCGATCGAACACATTGACCTCGTTGCCTTTCGCGTGGAAGACAGCGAACTCAGCCGGATCGAGGAATCGGCCCGTGTTCAATCCATCCACCTCGAAGAAATTTCCCCAGCGTTCTCCTCCGTAGGACAAGTCCATCGAGCCGGTGGAGGTTCCAAAGGTTCCGTACGAAGAGCTGATCTCGCCGGTTGGCGTGGTGATGCCTTCTCCGGAGCGAGTCGTGACGTTGATGATCAGGCTGGTCTTGTCCCCATACTCGGCCGGAGGCGCGCCGGAGATGACCTCGATCGACTGAATGGAGTTGGACGGAATCTGGTTGGAGAAGACCTTGCTCTGCTGATCCGAGATCGGCTGGCCGTCAAGCGAAAAGGAGTTGGACGCGTGATCGCCCAAGCCATGAAAGAGGCCGTTCGAGTCGGCCGCGACTCCCGGCGAGGTCAAGGTCACGAGCGAACTCAAGGTCGAGGACGGCGTCTCCAGCGGCACCTTGTTGAACAGGTCGCGGTCCACATCGGTATGGAAGACCGGGGTATTTTCAAGCAGGCTGCCCGAGGTCTGCACGTTGACCACAGTATTTGAGCCTCCCACCTGGAGCGCTGCATTGTAGGAGACGGCCACCGGAGACAGAATCTGTACGTCCTTCGCCGCAGAGACGAAGCCCGGTGCCGTCACCGTGATGTGATACAGGTTGAACGGAACGTTCTGGAACTGGTAGCGGCCAGCGGCATCCGTCGTAACATCGTGAGTGTAGCCGCTGCCCGGGTTGGACACCGTCACCGTAGCTCCCGGGATAACAGCTCCGGACGGATCGCTTACCAATCCGTTGACTGAGCCGGAGTTGCTCTGCGCCATGGCCGATCCTACGCCTAGAACGCTGGCAAGCGTGCACGATACGGCAAACATACTCCTGGAATTGAACCTGAAACTTTCCATTGCATGACTCCTGTCTGGCGAACGAGCTCAGACGTCGAAAGGTAAAGCCCTTCCATTTTCGCGATGCGGGTGAGCATCTTTATTAAAGATTTAGCTGGTGCTTCCGATTGACCGCTGGCCAGAACGAAGCGTCAAAGAAATTTCCTGAACGAAACTAAGAAGGAAGCGCAGGAGGGGGTCTACTGAAGAGGGAAAACTGCAGCACACGCCAGGCAATCCGATCGAGAAACGAGCAGATTTGGCCGTCCATCGCAAAGGAAGTAGGCTCACCTGACTCCAAGGCAGAAGGCAATGCAGAGTGCATCGCCACGCACAAGGGGCAGCTCGCCTCCTCCTCGTGCAAAGCGCTCAGGATTGCATGGGAACTGACCTGGAGTGGACCAAGCGCCTGGGTCAACCCGTCCCCGTGCATATGATGGGCTTCGGCGGAACTCGCGGTCAGTATCCACAGCAGGCTGAAAACTGCTGCCAGTCGCATCCAAAAGGAATGTGGCTGGACCGGGATCGCGTATTGTCTTGTATTAGCCATCAACTTGATTGAGCGACGAATGCGCAGCTTACACTTCTGCCAGGCTCAGGAAAGGCCCCTAAATCAAAACAAATCAGTTGGTTAATGCAAAAGCTACTACGGCTAGCAATTCCCTGTTCTTGTTAGGAGCTGCACTTACAAAGCCTTGTGCCCGAAGTCTACCGGCAAGCTGCACAGTTACCAGACAGAAAAAATTCATGCCCGGTCACGCGGAAACCCTTAGGAAGATTTGGCTCAAACTGAACGCCGCAACCGGGCATCTCAAAGATTTTGTGGCAGGCATTGCAGCGAAAATGATGATGATGTTCCTTGCCTGCCACTTCATACCGTGCCGTCTCTCCAGGCAAAGCGATTGCGGTCAGCCAGTTCTCTTCGAGAAGACTTCCAATATTGCGATAGACCGTTGCAATGCTGATTCCTTCCACCAGCTCACGGGCGTGATGCAGCGTTTCATCCGGAGAAAGCGGCCGATTGGCACTCAGAAAAGCCGCGCGAATCGCGTCCTTCTGCCGTGTCTTTCTGGATTGAACGATCAAAACGGTTTATCCTCTCTCGAGAAAACTATCCGGCGCGCGCAACCACAAAGGGTATGCGACTCGTATGCTAACTAAAATAGAGTATCACTAATGCGAAGCCGTTCCCTTTTAGAACCAGTGCAAGGCGAATGGCTCAAGCAGGATGGTAGCCGTCGCTTCTAGGCCTTACCTTTCAATCCCATGGCCGCCATCACCATCTGCAGATCCTTCCACGCCTCCCCTTTCTGGCGCGGATCGCGCAGTAGAAAGGCCGGATGATACGTAATCGCCGTCTGTACCCCGCGCACCTCGTGAAATCGCCCACGCAGGGAGGCTAATGGCTGCTTTACGCCGAGGAGGTACATCGCGGCCGTCGCGCCCAGCGCAACCATAAACTCCGGTTGCACGAGATCGATCTGCCTGGCCAAAAACTGTGTGCAAGTATTCGCCTCTATTGGCTCTGGAGCTCGGTTGGCCGGCGGACGGCACTTCACAATGTTGGCGATGTACACCTGCTCGCGCGCAAGACCCATCGCAGCGATCATATTGTTTAAAAGCTGCCCACTCTTGCCGACAAACGGCAGTCCCTGCGCGTCCTCATCTGCACCCGGACCTTCCCCGACAAACATCAGCCGCGCCCGTGGATCGCCATCGCCGAACACAATCGTTCTTCGGCCGGCATAGGCCAACGGACACCGCGTGCAATCGCCGATCTCGACTCGTACTGCCTCGAGCGCCGCTGCACGATCCGGAGCGGCGACCCGCACCGGCGGCAAAGGCGCCAGTGCACTCAGTGACAGCAGTTTCGCGATAGCCGACTCCGCAGGAACAGTTCTCGACAGAGTGTCTTCAGAAGACACTGTCGGCTCAACCAAAAGAGGCTGCGCCTGGAAGGTGCCGGGAATTTCAGTCGAAGCAACTGAAACCGTTTCAGCTTCCGTGCCGACCGAAGCTTCCATTGTTCTAGTTCTGTAAAAGTCCAGTACACCTAAATCACGGTAGTACTCCACATAAGCACGAAGCTGTACAAGCGGTTCTGCTGCCACGGCCATCTTCTAAGCTTACAGCGGTTTGAGCGAAAGCAAGTCCTCCACAGCCGGCGCAACAATCCGCTCCGGCAGCACAAAGGTTACAAATCCCTGGCGAATTTCGTCCTGAGCCACGCGGCAGGCCTTCATCGACTTTGAGTTCGACAGCGGAGGAGCGCCGGATTGAAGTTGCCGAGCGCGGCGAGCCGCACCCTTAACCAGGCTGTACTTGTTGAACAAGGCATTGTCCACAGACATAGGTCGTCCCCTTTTTAAGTTTTCGGCTGTGTCTTGACTGTATCTCAAAAATGTTCTGCGCCCAAAGGCACATCTCAAGACTTTCCTAGGATAGGGCCTGCCTCATGCTTCTAGCGCATCAACGCTCTACAACTTTTGGGTCTTCCACTTGCGCTGGCCTGCCGGTGCGCTCTCACCTGGACAGCGGTTCGCTGGCTACGCCTTCCCCTCAGAGAAAACTAACCCGGTCTAAGCGGGCACATACTGCCGTCCGAACTGCAGGCGAATCCAGTCCCACAAGATACCGAGTCGTTGACGCATCCCAATCATCTTCACAACGTAAATCGCTCTCCACATAAGCCAGGCCAAGAGACCTCGAACCTGGACGCCGTAGACATTGGCTACCCCGCCGTACCGCGATAAAACCGCGAGTTCACCAATCTGCTTGTAAACAAATGGCTTCAAGGACCTTCCTGCGATGTAGGCCAGGATGTTGTCCGCTACGTGCGCCCCTTCCCGGATGGCGTTCTGTGCTGTTGGTTCAAAAAAGCTGCCGCTGGCATAAGGTTTGGGAATCTCGGCGCAGTCGCCGATGGCCCAAACGCCCCGGTGTTCAGGTACCCGAAAGGTACTATCCACCGCAATCCCGCCTTTTTCGCCTTTCTTGCACGCAAAGGAGTCAATAACAGGGTTTGGGACGATGCCGGTATCCCACACGAACAAGCCGGCATCAAGCGTTTCTCCGTTGGTCAGAGTCAACGAATCCTGTTCAACCTTCGCAACGCCAATTCCGGTCCGCACACGAATCCCGTCCTTGCTTAAACGCTCTTGACCATACGTTGCCAAAGCCTCAGGCATCTCGGCCATCAACCGCTTCGCGGGTTCGATCAGCGTCACCTGCAACTCTCTCGAACTGATGCCAACTTGCGCGGCCGTGTCGGTTGCGAGATCGTTCAGGGCGGCAATGGTCTCCACTCCCGTATAGCCGCCACCAGCCACGACAAAGCTCAGCAGGCGCTTCCGTTCGTCGGCGCTGGTCGCCGCAGAGGCGCGCCGCACATTCTCCTGCGTCATCCTCCTTGCGCCTTGCGCATCTTGTAACGTCTTCATCGAGAGGCTATGTTCCTGCGCTCCCTCCACATGCCGGTAGTTGGTTACCGAGCCGAGAGCAAAAACAATGTGATCGGCCGAGATCGTACGTCCGCTGGCAAGGGTTACGGTCCGAGTCGCCAGATCGGCGCTTTGTAATTCATCCTTGATGACTTCTACACGGCGCGGCAGAGAGACGTTCGGCGCTTTAATGTGATCTGCGCTGACCGACCCGCCGGCGACTTCCGTGAGCATCGGGGTATAAAGCAGGTAATCATTGCGATCAAGCAACGTGAGTCGGGAGCCGGGAGGAAGGCGGTAAGCCAACCGCTTGGCAGCATAGCGACCACCAAAACCGCCTCCCACAATCAATACGTTAACGGGTCGTCTTTGCATCAATAGAGCCTTCCTTTTGCTGTCTCGTTTTCAGCTGTTTTTACGATCAGATTGTAAAGTGTAGATGCGTCGAGCTTGACAGCAGCTATGGCGAACGTTGACGAGCCTAAAATTTCACTCAAGAAGATGAAGTCCGAGTTTTAGAGCACCGCACGCCAAACGTCGCCAGCCTGAAAAGGCAGAAAGCAGCGTTGATCCCACCCCCTCTGCATGACGCCATCGGCAAACCGGTGAGCCGGCTCGTCCCAAGGCTCATCCGTCAGCTGAAACGTTCCCCAATGGATGCCCAGAGCAGCTCGGGCGTGAAGAAGAGTTGCAATCTCCAGGGCCTCCTCCGGATCTGCATGTTGTGTCCGCATAAACCAGCGTGGGTCGTACGCTCCGATGGAGAGCAGTGCCAGGTCGATATCGGAAAAGCGGGAGGCGATCTCTTTGAAGATGCTTCCATCGGCATATGCCGTATCTCCAGCGCAGTAGATCGTAGTTCCTGCGGCACGCAGCACAAACCCGCCCCAAAGAGCCATACGGCGATCGAAGCCGCTGCGCGAGGACCAGTGAAAAGCAGGTACGATCACGACTTGAAGATCTGGCAAGAGCCTATGCTCACTCCACCAGTCGCCCACGCTGACGCGAACGTCCGCGATGCTCTTCCTTAGCAAAGGATCGTTCCCCAGCGGCGTAAGAATGACCGGATTGTGCTGTTTGACGAGATGTCGAAGAGTGCGCAAATCCAGGTGGTCGTAGTGATTGTGGGTCAGCAGGATTGCATCGATTGGAGGCAAGTCTTGCAGGCGAATGCCTGGTGCGTTGTACCGCCGAGGACCGAACCAGCGCAAGGGGCTGGCCCTGTCTGACCAGACTGGGTCGACCAGCACGTTGTACCGATGCCATTGGAGAAGCACGCTGGCGTGACCTACATGCGTGACCGTCAGGCCTTGCGTTCTTTGTTCTGGGCACACGCCGTTCCGTGCCGGCACTTGCTTGGGCCACTGGCTGCGGGTGCCTTGCCAACGCCATCTCCACAGCTCCGCAAGCGTTTTGTCCGTAGACGGTGCACCAGGAACGTAAAAGCGCCGTCCGTCGAAGTGATCTGAAACCGAACCGGAATAGTAGCGGTTGCCCATGGGTCTACCCTATCGTCCAGAAAAGAAACACGCAGCGATCTGAATCTCACAGGACCTCTCCCGCCGTGTGCTGGCGAGATTCGGACACGGGCGTACTCAGGCGATCCGCATCGCGCTCCAGCTCGGCAGAAGGATGCGTACCGCGCGTGGCTACGTGATAAAAAGCATGGCCGGCGCGAGTCAGTTCACGGTCCATGCGGGAGATCAGAGCGAGATTGCGCGGAATGACGACCCCCTCCGTCGCGACGGCGATCAGCACACCCGAGCGGAGTTCCTCAAGAACGTTGATTCTGGGCAGAAAACCCATGCCCATGCCGGCGATGACCAGCCGCTTGAGCAGTTCGTAAGAATCAAGCTCCATGCCAATCCGCGGACGGATCTTGTACTGCGCAAAGAGTCGATCGAGATGCTCGCGGCGGCGACCCGTCTTCGGCAGCAAAAGATTATGCTGCGAGATCTGCTTCAGGCTGACCACGGGCAAACTGGCAAGCGCATGATCCTGCGGCAGGCACAGAGTCCACTCATCCTCGTGGATCACTTCGACGTGCAGACGCGGGTCGGCCACGGGCATGGAGACAACGCCAAAGTCAGCATCGCGATTCAACACGGACTCGATCGTCTTGGCTCGTTCAGCACGGACGATGCTGAGCGAGACGCGGGGATAGCGCTTCTTGAAGTTGGCAAAAAAAGTTGGCAGCACATAAAGCGCGGTGGAATCGTTGGCGCTGATGAGCAGGCTGCCTCGGGGCGAGCGTTCCAGGTCGGCGATGGTAATCGCAATGTGATGGAGGCGCGAGATGCAGTCCTCGGCGAAGGGCTCGAAGACGCGGCCGGCGGCAGTAAGGGTGACTTTGCCTCCACCGCGCTCAAAGAGGCGAACGCCGACGGCTTTCTCAAGCGAGGAGATCTGCGCCGAGATGGAAGGCTGCGTCACCAGAAGTTTGACCGCGGCGCGGGAAAAACTCTTCTGCCGCGAAACCTCGAGGAAAGTTTTGAGTTGGTCAAAGTCCAAGCGGCACCTCTTGCTGGGGTCATCTCTGGTGTATCACAGGGGTCGAGGTTCATGAAGACTCAAGGCACGCAAAAGGCTCAGCGCGGCTGAAGTGCGGATGGGCACCCGGACCCCGGGCGGAATCGGCTGATCTGCTAGGCTCAGACGGGTGAAGATTCTGTTTGTTGGGGATGTGTTTGGGTCGGCTGGGCGGCATATTGTGCGGGAACATCTGCCTCAGCTAATGGAGACCCATGCGGTCGACCTGCTTGTGATCAATGGAGAAAACGCAGCGGGTGGGTTTGGGATTACGCCTCCGCTGGCCGAGGAGTTGTTCGACCTGGGCGCGCAGGTCATTACAACCGGCAATCACATTTGGGATAAGCGCGAGATCTTTGCGTATATGGCGGTGCCCTCGGACTCGCATGAGCGAGGGCGCAGAATTCTGCGGCCGGCAAACTACGCGGTGACGACGCCAGGCTTCGGGCTGTACGAAGGGACGCTTGCCGATGGACAGAGATACGCGGTGATCAATCTGCAGGGGCGTGTGTTTATGTCGTCGTGCGACGACCCGTTTCGTAAGGCGGATGAGCTGTTAGCGATAGTGGCGCGGCAGTCCGGCGCGAAGGTGATTCTAGTAGATGTACATGCGGAGGCGTCAAGCGAGAAGGCGGCGCTCGGTTGGTATCTGGATGGACGCGTGACCGCCGTGCTAGGCACGCATACGCATGTGCCGACAGCGGACGAGCGAATCCTGCCCGAAGGGACGGCGTACCAGACGGATGTAGGCATGAGCGGGCCCTACGACTCGGTGATTGGAGTGGAGAAGGAGCTGGTGCTGCAGAAATTCTTGACGGGGATGCCCGGGAAGTTCGAGGCGGCAAAGGGGAATCCGAAGCTCGCGGCTACGCTGATTGAATGCGATGGAGGAACAGGACGGGCATTTGCAATAAAGCGATTTTTGCTTGGGGAGTAAAAATAATTCCAGAGTTAAAATCAGCTGAGCAGTATGCTAAGCGATCCAAAAAATAAACGGCCATCTCAAACGAGATGGCCGTTTCATCTAAGTTAGGTGCTTAGTGGGTGCGACGAACAGGAGCCTTCCTTGCAGGAGCCTTCTTGGCCGCGATTTCGCCGTCGCTCATCGTAATCATAAGTGGCTTTTGGGTGTAGGAGGCATACGTACCGGTGAGGGTAACCTTGCTTCCGACCGTAGGAACAGTCTTAAGCGGCGTCTTCATGGCGTAGGTAAAGTCGGCGGTCTTCGACTGAACCGCATCGTCGGAGACGGCGACCTGGAGTTGGTCGGCGGTGGCGGCGATCACGGTGGCGTCGGGAATCTCAAAGCTCTTGCCTTTGACGGTCGCGAAGACCTTGTCCGCGTCATCCGGGCTGCCGTGCTGAAGGATGAACTCCTTGTCGCTGAGGGCGAGCGTGGCGAGGTCCGGCGTTTCGGCAATCGTCTTCTTTACGATGTCCTCGTCGGTGGGCGCGGGGACGATCTTGAAGTCGGCGGGAGGGTTCAGGTTGGCCTTAGCCGCAGTCACGACCGCGTCATAGCCATCCATGCTGCCGTGGTACTTCTTGTAGCAGTAGTTGGCGAGCGGCTGAAGCTGCGGCTTGAACTGGTCGGGAGCAAGCGAGGCAGCGCGGGTGGTGTAGAAAGTGCAGTTGACGTAGTCGGGCGGGGTGGACTGGTAGTAGGCCTGGCCGAGGTAGTAGGTCTCCTGCAGAGCCGCGGGCTGTGTGGTGGTCGCGGGAGGCTCAGCAGCAAGCTCCGCTTTGTAGGCGGTGATCGCTCCAGCGGAGTCTTTCTTGGCCAGGTCGTCAGAGGCCTCGGCACCGTAGAAGATAGGCGTGGAGTAGTCCTTGAGCTTCTGGTAGTCGGCGTCGGACATGCTGGCGGGCTTGGCGGCTGCAAGACCCTTTTGCGCGTAACTGGCGGAGGCATCAAGCCCGGATTGCTTGGCGGCGGCATCGGTCTGGGCCTGCGCGGCCTCGCTGCGGTAGGCGACCTCAATCACATAGGCCTGGAGGTTGTCCGGGCTGAGTTGAAGTACCTTGTCCGCGGCATCGATGGCCTTGGCGTGATCGAAGGAACTGTAGTCGATCATGATGCGCGAAAGAACGTCGGCCTTCACAGCACTCTTCGGGTACTTGACCAAATAGGCTTCGAGCGCGGGAGCCTGAGTCTGAGGCGTCGTTTGCTTGTTCACCGCGTTGTCGTAGTCGGTAAACTCGGCGGGGTCCATCTGGATCTGGCTGCCGCTCGCCGCGGGTGCTTGGGCCAAAGCAAGCCCGCTCAGGGAGAGCATAGCCGGAGCAGCCGTAAAGGACGATGCGGCCAGGAGAGACGCAATTGCTGCCTTCTTCATTGTAGAAACACCTCAGGAAAATCTTCTGCTGCAGTCAGACTTGGACGCCGTTGATTGTCTTGCTCCACAGAGCCTACCGGAGCCGGATGCGAAAGCGAAAGGAAATTGAAAGTTCTCTTAAGCACAAAGCCCAATTCGGTACTGACCGGGACATATCCAAGCTAATGTCGCAATAAGGCAGATTATAGAAACGACGTTGCCTACGTGCAAGCAGGCTAGGCTTGGAGTCTCCGCGCGATAGCGCAGGATGGAAGCGCCTTATCCACACGGAAGATCCATGCGACGTTGATTTCGTCCTTCTACGACGGCTAGAGTGAGCCCATACCCTACGAGGAACGTGTGCTTAAACTTAAGAAAGTTCAGATTCTCGGCTTCAAATCGTTTTGCGACCGGACGGAGGTGCAACTGGCGGGCCACGGCATCGCTGCGATTGTGGGGCCGAATGGCTGCGGAAAGTCGAACATCTCGGATGCGATTACCTGGGTGCTCGGCGAGCAGAGCGCCAAAAGCCTGCGTGGAGTGAAGATGGAGGATGTCATCTTTGCCGGCACGCGGGAGCGTAAGCCGACGGGGATGGCGGAGGTATCGCTGACACTGGTCGACCCGGAGGTGTATGACGGAGCGGCGGACGCAGATGGGGCAGAGGCGGACGTGACGATTGAAGGTCGACAGACCCTCGATTGGAACGAAGAGCGTCTGCGCGAGCAGCGGGCGGCGGAGACGGAAGAGGCGGTGGCAGAGGCTCAGCCGGGAGCGGTCGCAGAGGCAGTCGAGAGTGGCGGTGAAGCTGCGGCTCGAGCGGCCGGCAGCCCGGACAACGTGGTGCTAAAGATTCGCCGGCGGAAGTTTGGGCGAACGCCGATCCGCGCCGGGGAGATTACGGTCACGCGGAGGCTCTTTCGGTCGGGCGATTCGGAGTATCTGCTGAACGGCAAGATCTGCCGGCTGCGCGATATTCAGGACATCTTCCTGGGCACGGGGCTGGGCGGGGAGAGCTACGCCATCATCGGGCAGGAGCGGATTGGCCAGCTACTAAGCGCGAAACCGCAGGACCGGCGCGCCATCATCGAGGAGGCTGCGGGAATCACACGGTTCAAGACGAAGAAGCGGCTGGCGGAGCTGCGGCTGGAGGCGGCAAAACAGAATCTGGCGCGGGTGAACGACATCTTCGAAGAAGTGACCAAGCAGATGGCGACGCTGAAACGCCAGGCAGCCAAGGCGGAGCGGTACGGGCAGATCCGGGATGAGTTGCGGGCCAAGTTGCGGGTCGTGCTGGCGAGTCGTCTGGCGCAGCTCGATGCAGAGCAGGCATCGGCCTCGCACCAGATTGCGACGCTTACGGTGGAGATCGATCAACAAGCGGCGCAGATTGCGGCGATGGACGCCGAGCATGCGGAGGGCGTGCGGCACGGCTACGTGCTCGACGGGCAGGTCCGCGAGCATGCGGCGGTCGCCAGCCAGTCAGCCGTGGAGCTGGAGCGCATTGCGGCGCGGACGACGGCGAATGCCGATCGCGTGACGGAGCTGACGGCGCGGCTTGGGGCGGGTGGGCAGGAGTTGGAGGCGGCGCGGGCACAATTGGCCACGCTGGCCGGCGAACAGCAGCAGCAGCGGAGTTTTCTGGACTCGGCGAATGGAGAGGCGAGCGATTCGCGAGCGGCGGCAAACAGGCAGCAGCAGGCGGCGCAGGAGGCTCTGCGGGCGGTGCAGACCAGCGAGCAGCAGGCTGAACAGGCGCGGCGCAACTCGATGCAACTGATCCAGCGCGCGGGGCAGCTTCGCAATGAGCTGACGCAAGCGGAGGCGGCGCTGGCGGGGCTGGAGCGAGAGTCCGAACGGCTGGTGGCGGAGTCCGGCACCGCGCGCGAGGAGCTGGCGGCGCTGGGCATGCAACGCGGGCAGGTCAAGCTCTCCTTTGAGAGCGTGACCGAGCGGCTGAAGCGGCTGGAGATGGAGATTGCGAAGCTCCGGCTGGGGATCGAGGCGCACCGGAAAGAGGAGTCCGAAAGCAAGCGGCGGGGAGATCAGTTACGAAGCGAGGTGGCGAGCCTGAATGGGCGGCGAGGCTCGCTTGAGGGGCTGATCCGGGATCACAGCTACTCAACCGACACGGTCAAAAATATTCTGCGGGCAAGTACAAAAAAGACCCGGGAGACGGGACAGCAGAGCAGCACGCTCGGCACACTGGCGGACTTCCTTGAAGTCGACGGCGCGTACGAGCAGGTGGTGGACGAGTTCCTGCGCGACGAGCTGAACTACGTGGTGGTGCGGGACTGGCAGGCGGCCGAGGACGGAATCAAGCTGCTGCGCTCGGAGGTTGCGGGGCGGGCGACGTTCCTCGTTGAAGGTGGTGGCCTGGAGGGTGCGGAGCGGCGGACGCAGCCGGCGGAGTCAGCAGGGCTGCGTCCGCTAACCGAGTGTATCCGGGTGCTGAATGGGTTCGGGCGGTCGCTCGAGGTGCTGCTGCCGAAGTTGCGTGAAGGCTTTGTGGCTCCGGATGCGGAGGCGGCGCGGCGGCTGGCGCTGGCGCATCCGGAGGGTTACTTCCTGGCGCCCACTGGCGAGACCTTCCACCACGTGACGGTGACCGGAGGACGGCCGAGCTCGGGTGGTCCGCTGGCCTTGAAGCGCGAGCTGCGCGAGGTAGAGACGAAGCTGGCGGCGGTTCAAGAGCAGCTAGCGGCGACGGATTTACGTACCGCCCAGGTGGGGCGGGAGCTTGCGCAGCAGAATGCAGCCATCGAGAGCAAAAACCATGAGCGGCGGGATGCGGAGCGGGAGGCGGCAAACTCAGGCGCAGCGCTCCGGCAGATGGAGTCGGAGTCCTCGCGCATTGAGCGGCGGCTGCAGGAGTGGATGCTGGCGACCGAGCGAAACCGCGATGGGCGCAACGCGAAAGCAGACGTGATAGCCGCGCGGCGGACGCAGGCGGGAGCGGTGGAAGAAGAGCGCACGGCGCTTGAGGCTGGGTTGGCAGCGCTGTCGGCGCAGGTGGAGGAGTTGCGCCATCGGCGAGAGGAGCTGCAGCAAGCTGCTTCTGGGGCGGCAGCGGCGCTGGCGGGGCTTGAGGAGCGCAGGCGGAACGCGCAGGCGGGCTTTGAGCAGACGACGCGTCTCTTCCATGGTCAGCAGCAGCGAATCACGCAGTTGGAACAGCAATTAGCGGCGGCGGCGGCGGAGCGGCTTCGTCGTGAAGAAGAGACATCCACGCTGGCGGCGCAACACGCGGAGCTGGGGGCGAAGCGCGCGACCGCGGTGGCGGAGGGAGCGCGGTTAAGCGAGGAGGCACAGGCGCTGCGTGGAACGACGGCGGCGCTCGATCAAAAGCTGCGAGGACTGCGCGCGGAGACGGAGGGCTGGCGGGAGCGGCGGGCGGGGTTGTCGGCGCGAGTAGCAAAGCTGACGTCCGACATCGAGCACCTGGAGCAGACGTGCCTGAACGATCTTGCGGTTCCGGCGTCCGAGCTGCGCGAAGACCGAACCATACAACGCCTGGAAGGTGAGGGATTGCACACGCAGGAGGCCGAAGCGCGCACGCTCAAGCAGAAGCTTGAGGCCATGGGGCCGGTGAACATGATGGCACTCGAGGAGTACAGCGAGACGGCCGAGCGGCATACGTTTCTCGAGACACAGCGAAAAGACTTGCTGGGCTCGATTGAGAACACGCAGGCGTCCATCAAGGAGATCGACGATGTCTCGCGCGAAAAGTTCGATGAGGCCTACACACGCATCAATGAGAACTTTGCCATCACGTTTACGAAGCTGTTCGGAGGCGGACAGGCGTTTATGCGGCTGACCGAGGAAGAGAACCGCGGGGAGGCGGGGATCGAAATCGTAGCTTCGCCTCCAGGCAAAAAACTACAAAACATCCTGCTGCTCTCGGGTGGCGAGAAGGCTTTGACCGCGTTGAGCCTGCTGGTGGGGATTTTTCAATACCAGCCTGCGCCCTTTTGCATCCTGGATGAGGTGGACGCGCCGCTCGACGAGACCAACGTAGGCCGCTACGCAAAGTTGATCTCGGAGATGAGCGAGCATACGCAGTTCATTGCGATCACGCACAGCCGGCGCACGATGCAGCAGGCCGACGTGATCTACGGGGTCACGATGCAGGAGCCCGGCGTAAGCAAGATTGTGAGTGTGAACCTTGGGCAGGGCAACCGGAGTGGAGAGCGGGAGCGGTCCAGCCGTGCTGCGTAAAGAGATCGCCTTTCAAAACGGCGGCTGGTGCTGGTAGTAAGACGAGCCGCCAAAAGTGTTAGAGCGCCGCCTGAAAGTGCTATCGATCGGCGATCGTTCTCCGACTAAGCTCAGAAAGTCGCATCCACGCTGGAGCGATCGGAGCGTGTCTTGGTTGTGCAGAGCGCATCTACGAAGCGCATGGTTTGCCTGGCAAGCTCGTTGAAGCGCGGCGGGCTCTGCATCGCGGGGCGTGAGCTGACGGGGGCAGGACTGGGTGCTTGGACTCGGCCGGTAAGCGCGCGGCCTGGTGCCGAGCTGACGTATCTGGAGTATCGATACGAGAGTGGACTAGGTCCGAAGCCGCTCGATGTTGTAGATATACCCGTGCTGAAGCCGGACACGCGCGGTCATCAGGTGGAAAACTTTTTGATCGATCGTTCGCGGCGCTGGATCGCCCGAGGAAGACTGCCGTTCGCGCGGGTGGCTGGGCTAGTGGAGGAGCCAGCGTCGTTGTGGACAAACTCCGACAGCACGTCGGGCGGACACTTCAACTGCATCAGCTCGAAAGAAGCCGCGCAGTTCAACTGGTCTCTCTGCCTAATCCAGGTGCGCGAGCTTTGGATTGAGGTCAGAGCCGCTGGGCGCGGGGAGAAGGCGTTTCGTGCGTGCTTTGACTATAAAGGTGCCGCATACAAGCTGAGTGTGACGGATCCGGCAATACGCGAACGATACGGTCTAGAGCCAACAGGAATGTACCAATATCAGGAATCATAAAATTTATTTATGCGTGAGTTTGTCAGAGATCTTTGAAGGGGACGGACGATGTCATAAACTGGTGGCGTCCGTGATTGCAGAAGAGGAGCCCGAAGGTACATGAAGACTGTCTACACCATTGGACACTCAAACCATGATCAGAGGACTTTTATGGCTTTGTTGCGGGCACATGCGGTTACGGCAATCGCGGATGTACGCTCGCAGCCGTACAGTGGCTATAATCCGCAGTTCGATCGCGAGATCCTGCAACGGGCTTTGTCGAGGGACGGGATCCGCTACGCCTTTTTGGGTACGGAACTTGGAGCACGAAGCAGCAATCCGGCGTGCTATGAGCAGGGCGTGGTTCAGTTTGAACGGCTGGCGCAGACCCGGGAGTTTGAACGCGGGCTTGACCGGATTTCCTCAGGAGCACAACAATATCGCGTAGCCCTGATGTGCGCGGAAAAGGAGCCTCTGGAGTGTCATCGAACGATTCTGGTGGCGCGAGAGCTGCGGCGCAGAGGCGTGGAGGTGGCTCACATCCATGCCGATGGAAGACTGGAGCAGCATGAGGACGCGTTGAGCCGTCTGGCGCGCATATTAGGCGTGCGTGTGCAAGAACAGCATCTGTTTCGTTCTGCCCAGGAGCTCACGGACGATCTGTATCGCATGCAGGAAAAGCGCATCGCATACGAAGTGGATGTGGCTTTGCCGGCTGCCTAAGCCCTGAGAGGTTCTCGCCTGCAGATCTTCACGATCGGATTCACGAAGAAGTCGGCCGAAACGTTTTTTGAGACGTTGAAAGAGGCCGAGGTCGCGCGACTGGTGGACGTGCGTCTAAATAATGTTTCGCAGCTAGCCGGGTTTGCGAAGCGGGACGATCTCCGCTTTTTCCTGCAGGCCATCTGCCAGGTCAGTTACGTCCATATGCCTTCCCTCGCGCCTACCAAGGAAGTGCTGGACGCATACAAGAAACAGAAGGGCAGTTGGAGCGAGTACGAGAGCCGCTTCAATGAGCTGATGAAGGCGCGGGAGATTGAGACGCTGGCGAGCAAGGAACTCTTGGACGGAGCGTGTCTTTTGTGCAGCGAGGAGAAGCCTCATCATTGTCACCGGCGTCTTGTCGCGGAATATCTGCAACAACGCTGGCCAGAGGTTACGATTACGCATCTCGGCTAGCCAAGTGTTAGCGTCTGTTTATGGCTAACGCGCTTCTCACCACGTCTGTCGGCTCCCTGCCCTTGCTGGCGCGGGGTAAGGTGCGTGATATCTACGCTGTGTCGGACACACCGGATGCGGACTTGCTCTTCATCGCCACGGATCGGATCTCTGCGTTCGATCATGTTCTGGGATCCGGGATTCCGGACAAGGGAAGAATTCTTACGCAGCTCTCGCTCTTCTGGTTTGAGTTTCTGCGGGAGCTTGTGCCGAACCATGTGGTGACGGCGGAGGTGGACGAGTTCCCCGTTGCGCTCCGGCCGTTTCAGGAGCAACTCGAGGGGCGCACAATGCTGGTGCGGCGCGCGGAGATGTTTCCGGTAGAGTGCGTGGCGCGAGGCTATCTTTCGGGGTCGGGCTGGAAGGACTACCAGGCGACCGGCGGCATCTGTGGCATTCCGCTGCCGGCAGGATTGCGCGAGTCCGACCGCCTGCCGGAGCCAATCTTTACGCCGGCGGCGAAGATCAACACCGGCGGCCATGATGAAAATATCTCGTTCGCCACGGCGGTGGAGACCATTGGTGAAAAACACGCACATGCGCTGCGTAAGCTGACCCTGGCGATCTACACAAAGGCCGCGGAGTATGCGCTCACCAAGGGCGTCATCCTGGCGGACACCAAGTTTGAGTTTGGGTTGATTGCGAACAGGATCACGCTGGCCGACGAGGTGCTGACGCCAGACTCCAGCCGCTACTGGCCGGCGGAGGAGTACCGGCCAGGCGGACCGACGCCCAGCTTCGACAAGCAGTTTGTGCGCGATTACCTGGAGTCGATTGGATGGAACAAGCAGGCTCCAGCGCCGGCGCTGCCGGACGAGGTGGTGACCCGTACCCGCGCGAAGTACCTGCAGGCCTTTCAGCTTCTCACCGGGCGCGCCAGCTTGTAGGCTGACGAAAGCATGCCCTCCTCGATCCCCGATGCACAGACACTCCTCGCTTCCCTCTCCACCTTCGATTGGGTGCTGGTGGCGCTGGTTGCGATCTCCGCGGTGCTGGCGTTCCGGCGCGGCTTGATCCGGGTAATCTTTTCTTTCCTGGGCGTGGCCGCGGGTACGGTGCTAGCAGGCTGGTATTCGCTGCAGGGGGCGGTATGGCTGCATGGCTGGATCGCGAGCATAATGGCGGCGCGGATGGTTGCGTTCTTGGGAATCCTGGTGCTGGTGGCGCTCCTCTGCTCAGTAGCGGCTGGTCTGGTGCGCCGGACGGTCAAAGCGGCAGGCCTGGGCCTGTTCGACCGGCTGTTGGGAGGGCTGTTCGGCGCGGCGCGAGGAGGTCTGCTGGGAGTGGCGCTCGTGCTGGTGATTGCGGCGTTTGCGCCACGCTCGCCATGGCTTCGAAATTCTCAGCTTACCCCCTATTTCCTTACCGGGGCGCATGCGGTATCCTTCGTCATGCCAAGGCAGTTGAGGCAGCAGGTGGACTCCGGCACGGCTTCTCTGCTGCGGCAACCTCTAGCATCTTCCAGACCCCGTTGGAACTTTTGACCCATCCACCCGAGTTTTTGATTTGAGAGCGGCACACCACCAGGCCGCCATGTGAGGAAACCTTGAAGCGCGAACTCGACAGCCTCGTCATCCAGATGCATAGTGCCGGAGTCTCGTACAGCGAGGCCGTGCGGCAGTTCAAGCGGCGCTACATTCTCGAGGTTCTCGCGCAGCATAAGGGCAACCAGTGCAAGGCGGCCGAGGAATTAGGGATGCACCGTAACACGCTGAGCCGGACGCTTGCAGAGCTGGAGATGGATACAGCGCAGATTCGGAGCGGGATCCGCCGGCCTCCTGCGAGTGAGCGCCCGCAAAATATTGACACGGGAACGCATGGGTCCAAAATTCGCTAATCCCTTATGGCTGCCGTTCGTCCAACGGAAAGCCGTATGAGCCGACTCGTTTTCCTGTGTCTATCGCTTCTTCCCGGACTGTCCCCTGGCGTTGCCTGGGCGCAGACTCCAACTGTTACGCCGGCAAAGATCGATTCGAAGCGAGCCGCAGAGGCGTATTTGGCCGGGGCGCGACTTCTCGATCACAGAGAGTTGGCAGAGGCTCAAGAGGAGTTTGCACGCGCCGCTAGGCTCGACGCCACGCATCCGGAGTACGCGCTGGCAGTGGGCGTCACGCGGGAGCACCGCGTTGAGGATCTGGTCCAGCAAGCTGCCAAAGCCAGACTGCTGGGGCGTCCCGAGGAGGCAGACACGCTGCTCGCAAAGGCGGCCACGGTCGACCCGAACAATATCCTTCTGCTGCAGCGTCAGTCCGGCCCGCCAAGCGAGCCTCGGCTGACGGTCGAAACCGTTGCGGGCAAGAAGCAGATCACTCCGTCGGAGATCGGCTATGCTCCGCCCATCGCGCTTGCTCCCGATCCTGGCCCGAGGAGCCTGCATCTGCGCGGGGAGACCCAGGCCGTGGTGACGCAGACGGCGCAGGCCTTTGGCATCAAAACGATCTTCGACGAAGCTCTCTCCGGGGCTCCGCTGCGCTTCGATCTGGAGGGAAGCAGCTACGCGGAGGCCATGCCGATTCTGCTGCGCATGGCGCATTTGTTTGCCGTCCCGGTGGATGCGAAGACGCTCTTCCTCAGCAAGGATACGGAAGAAAACCGGCAGAAATTCGAGCGCCAGGTCGAGGAGAGCATCTATATTCCGGCCAGCACGACCGAGCAGATGAACGAGTATGTCAACATCATCAAGAATGTCTTTGACGTGAAGCAAGTGGCTTTCTCGCAGGCCAGCGGGACGCTCGCCGTGCGTGCCCCGGAGGCGACGCTAAAGGCGCTGAACTATACGCTGGCGGACATGATCGACGGCGGCAATGAGGTCACGCTCGAAGTCAAGCTGATCACGATCGATCACAGTGTCACGCGCACGACGGGCTTGTCGACACCCACTTCAGTCAATGCGTTTTCTGTAGCGGGCGAGGCACAAAGTATTGTTTCGGCAAACCAGAGTCTAATCAATACGGCGATCTCTTCGGGAGCAATCGTGCCTACCGGGAACTCGGCACAGGACACGCTGACCGAGGCTCTCTACCTGATCTTCAGCGGGCTCGCAACCGACGCCAAGGTCAGCAATCTCTTTGCGGTTGCGGGCAAAGGACTCACGCTGACTGGCTTCTCTCTGGGTTCCGGTGCGACCTTGAACCTCGGCCTGACATCGTCTGATTCGCGCGCCCTCGACGACATCACGGTGCGTGCAGGCGATGGCAAGGAGACCACGCTGCGGGTCGGCGAAAAATATCCGATTACGGTGTCTACTTACTCGAGTGGCCTTTCGTCGACGACAAGTTCAGCGTTGAACGGCGTGACGGTAAACGGTGTCAGTGCCAGTTCCCTGCTCTCGCAATTTCTGGGCAACAGCAGCACGGCCACCGTTCCGATCATTCAATACGAGGATCTTGGCATCACGTTGAAGACCACGCCGACGGTGCTCAAATCGGGTTTGGTGAATATGAAGATCGACTTGAAGATCGAGGCGCTGACCGGGGCGAGCCTGAATAACATTCCCCTGCTGACCAACAGCAACTTCGTCTCTGGAATTACAGTGCAGGACGGCATGACGGCGGTGATGATGACCAATCTTACGAGCACGCAGTTGGCCAGTATCAGCGGACTTCCCGGGCTGGGCGATCTGCCTGGCTTTCAGGATGCGCTGGCCAGTGCGAATCGCGAGACGGATCGCTCTGAACTGGTACTGCTGATCACGCCACGCCTGGTGCGCAAACGCTCGTCGAGCATGGCAAGCCGCGCTATCCCGTTCACGACTTCCGTGCCTGCGGAGAATTAGCCTGAGTCGTGCACCGTCATTGACCACAGGCCACTGGACCGCTAGAATGACAAAGGTACGAGCGGGAGTAGCTCAGTGGTAGAGTGCTTCCTTGCCAAGGAAGATGTCGCCGGTTCGACCCCGGTCTCCCGCTCCATAAACCTGCTGCCAGACTCCATCTGCGATACGCTTCACCCGGATTTGCTTTGAGGCGCGGTACCCAAGTGGTAAGGGAGAGGTCTGCAAAACCTTTATGCGTCGGTTCGATCCCGACCCGCGCCTCCATCCAATCTTCCAAGTGACTGAACGTTCGGTTGTCCGCTAACGCCTCAATGGAATTGCGTGTATCTCCGCATTAGAGGGAGCAGCTATCCTTGCGTCAGGGAGAGCACCTCCATGAGATGGATCGTCTGCCTTTGTTTGATGGCTTCCTTGTGCCTTCACTCGGCTCGTGCCGATGCTGTGTCGAAGACACGCAAAGTGCACGAGATGCTGACGGCCATGCACCTTGAAGAGACTACGAATCGGCTGGAGCAGGCGCAGGAAGAGCGTATCGAGTCGATGAGCCAACAGCAACTGGCTGGCTTGGTTCTGAATGGGGACCAAAAGAAGAGCTACTCCGAGTTCCGTGAGAAAGTAGTCGCGCTGTTACGTGGAGCGGCCAGTTGGAAGGCACTCGAACCGGACATCCTCAAGCTTTACTCCGATGCCTATAGCGAAGAAGAGATCGACGGCATACTGGCGTTTTATCGCACTCCGGTGGGCCGGACCATGCTTGCCAAGACTCCTCAGCTGACCGATCAATCCATTGCGATCTCGCAGCGCCGCATGGCTGATCTCGCGCCAAGAATCCAGGCGCTGGTCGAACAGTTTCAACGTGAAACGCAGTAGTTCTGGCCTAAACGACAGTTCCATCATTACCGTAGTGAGATCGCAGTCGCGGGCCTTGGCTCCAGCTGCGTGCGGCGCAGTGGAAGCGTTCGATCGCGCCATCTTGTCGCTTGCAACTCGGTATACGATTCCACGGCGCGATTGCGGTGCTCAAGGTCGTGCGCAAGATCGCTCCAGGAGCGAGCAAGCAGAGTGGGCGTAGAGACACGCAGCTTCCATCCGGCCAGCGTAGTCCGCCGATAGGACGCTCCCTGGCTGGCGGCGATCCAGGCTTCGTAGCGGCTGATCCACTCCAGCATCGCACTCAATCGGCTCAGGTCGGCGGACCTCGGCAGGCCTGCCATCTCCTGCGGTCCCTGCCAGAGATCGCTTGCGCGCGCAGCACGCGGAGTAAAGTCGAAGCGGTTGAGATAAAGTCCATCGGCGGTGCCGAAGGAAAGACCGAAGCCCCAGAGCCGCACACGATTGCCGCACGGCAACAGCAGCGTGTACTGCGTAGAACCAACCACGTCCGCGGGAGGGCGAAGACGATCGAAGCCATACTGCAGCAGCAGGTTTCCCTCTGCACACTTGATGTCCTGGCCCCAAAGCCAGCACTGCTGATGGAGCAGCGCTGCACCACGCCGGCGCAGGGGACTTGGCAGAGGGCGCATACCGGGAGTGAGTTGCTTGTGACTCATAAGATGATTCTGTTCGCTGCCGTTTCTAGGCCTTCGCTTCGCGATAGAGAACGTGTTTCCGCACCTTGGGATCGTATTTGCGCAGCTCGAGTGTTCCGCTGTGAAGCTTGGGATTCGATGTTGATCTCACTCATGTCATTGACGATGACTGCCACGCGAAGCCCTGCGCGATTCTGCAGCACATGATTCAGCAGAGTGGTCTTGCCTGCGCCGAGAAAGCCGGAGAGCACGGTGGTGGGAAGTGGTTGAAAGATACCGGACATGTTGATGAGAATACATGCGCAATAGCGCAGATGCAAATCGTTTCTCAACAAAGGGAAAACGCCTGAACGAAGCAGATGCTCCGTTCAGGCGTTTGCTGTCAGGCTGCTGTTGCTTGCCGAGCTACTGTGGCGCGGGACCTCGGACGACTTGTACAAGGTTATCGACCGTAATCTTGCGCTGAAAAGCAGCCTGGACCTCCGAGGCGCTTAGGTCAAAGTAGCGCTTCGCCGCACGAAACGGCTCGTTCAGCGGCAGGCCGATCTCGGCCCTGGCCAACAGGCCACCGGCAACGGAGTCCTCGCTCGATTCGCTGAGCGGAATCTGCCGAAGCAGAAGCGCCTTGGCCTGATGCAGCTCGGCATCCGAGACCTGATCCTTGCGCATCTGGTTCAGGTCGCGTTCAATCAACCCGCGAGCCTTCGAGACGTTCACCGGGTCGCAGCCGTAGGTCACGGTATACGTCGCACGCGTCTTTGAGGCATGCAGCGCGACATCCACGGTATAGACATAGCCTGCGGTTTGACGAAGATCATGATAGAGGCGCGTGGCGTAGAAGCCTCCACCAAGTACATGCGTGCCTAGCTGCAGCGGGTAGTAGTCGGGGTCGAAGCGGTTGAGGTTGAGCTCTTCGGCAAGCGTGACCGAGTCCTGCACCTGCTGGGCGTCGGCGACGTTCTGTGTTGCCGCTTTGTTGGTAGGCACGGCGGGAAGTGTAGTCTCAGGCTTGGCTCCCGAAGCCTTCCATGCGCCGAACCACTTCTCAATGACGGCTTTAGCGTCCTGCGGCGTCACGTCCCCGACGACGACGATGGTCGTCATATCCGGCCGCATGGTTTGCGTGTAAAACTGCTTCACATTGTCGAGCGTCAGCTTGTTGATGGAAGCAGGTGTGGCCTCACGCAGCGAAGGGTCCGCGGCCGGCACCAGCGCCAGATCGAGCACACGCGAGGTCTTATAGCCCGGGCTTTGCAGATTGCCGGCAACAAACTCGGAGGTCTGCTGCTTCACCGTTGTAAAAGCCTCGGCCGGAAGCGCCGGATGCAATTCATTGTCTGCCAAAAGCTCAACGCCACGCGAAAAGTTCTCCTTGAGCACGCTAAGCGAGAAGCGCGCACCGGCGCTCTCATTCGCCGCAATGTCGTCGAGCGCCTTTTGGAAGGCAAGCCGATCGAGCGTAGTGGTGCCATAGGAGTAAAGCTCGTCGAGCACGTTTGAGACGCCCTCCTGCCCGGCAGGCGTCTCGAGATCGGGATTGCGCTTCACTGAGCCGAGCACGGTTACGGTGGGGCTGGTCGTATCGGTGCGCACGATCAGGCGGATGCCGTTCGCAAGCATCGTGTCGGAGGTGGAGACGGTGTTCTCGGGCAGCTTGAGTTGATTGAGCGAGGCATCGGCCCAGACTGGCAGCTGCACCGGCTTGGTCGGTGCCGACGTCACCTCTTCCCCACCGCCGAAGCCCTTCGACGCCGTGGCCTGGCCGTTGGGCGCGGGCTTCAAAACGGCGGTAATGGTGTTGGCATTGAGCAGATATTGTTTGGCCACGCGATTCACATCGGCGAGCGTAACTTTGCGGATGGCGTCGAGGTCTTCATCCGGCGTGGTGCGGCCTTCCGCGGCCAAAGCGTTCGACCAAAGATTGGCGAGACCGGGGATGGAGTTGCGCTGGAACTCAGCCTGGGCGATCTCGCTGCGCTTGGCGGCAGCGACAAGATCTTCCGGCACACCCTTTTGCGCGTAGCCTGCAAGGATCTGGCGCATCTCGCTCATGGCGGGCTGCGGATCGGTGCCGGCGGGAACGACGACGACGCCAAAGCCCGCGCTGGCCTTGGGATAGGTCTCCGCCGTCGCAAACTGCGCAGCCAGCGCCTTGCCCGCAGGAACCATGCCGTACAGATCGCCGCGTTGGCTGCCCAGCACGTCCGTCAGGATCTCGACGGCGGCGTAGTCGGGTGAGTCCGTGCCCGGCAAGCGGTACGCGACAAAGCCCAGCACATACGGCAAATTGCTGTCGAGCGTGAAGCTCTCAGGCTTGACCGGCTGCAGGTTGACGGCGGGGTGAGCCGGCAGAGGATGACTGGGAATATCGCCGTAAAGCTGCTTGATCCTGGCCAGGGTCTTATCGGGATCGACGTCGCCCACGACGACCAGGATGGCATTCGAGGGGGTGTACCACTTGTTGTAGAAGTCCTTCAGCATGGCCCCGGTCGTGGCGTCGAAGGAGGCCTTGGTGCCCAGCGGATCGTGCGCGTAGGGCGTGTTCGCGAAGAGGTCTTGGTTCAAGCGGCTGATGAACTTGTAGGTGGGATTCGACAGGTCGCGGGAGACCTCCTGTTCGATGGCGCCGCGCTCCTGATTCCACTCTGCGTCGCTATCGTCGACGCCGCGCAGACAGGCGGCCTGTGCTTCGAGCGCGACATCGAGGTCAGCGGCCGGCACAGTGGCGTAATACTGGGTAATGTTCTGCTGGGTGTCCGCGTTGTTCTGGCCGCCGAGCTCAGCGTAGATAGCCGCGGTCTGGTCGGCGGACATGCCTGTGCAGCCGCGGAAGGCCATGTGCTCCTCTGCGTGCGCCATGCCGGGAAAACCGGATGGAGTCTCGTCGCCGCCAACTTTGAAGTTGGCCTCTACGGTGACGACGGGGGCGAGCGAGTTGCGGATGATGACCACCTGCATGCCGTTGGGCAAGGAGGTGCGCGTAACCTTCAGGGCGGCATTGGCCGGCTGCGCACCGAGGGCCGCGCTCGGCAGGCCTGCGCCAGACAGGGTTCCACCAGACAAGGCAGACAGAAAAAGGAAGGAAAGACAAGCATTGCGTGGAGCAGTCATCGCGTGAGTACCTCAGCACTTCGAACTTCAGGTAAATCGTTTGGACTGGATTTGGCCGGGAAGGTCCCTTTGGCAGCTACGGCCAAGGTGACCACTAATGAGGTCGCGTTCGCAGCAGTGATAGGATACAGGAATGGAAATGAGCAGCTCCATCTCCAACGATGCTACCTCTCCCTGGGCGGACTGGGTGGGTGTAGGTGCATCTACCTTGTGCGTTATTCACTGTATCGTAACCCCGTTTCTGCTGTCGTTCTCGGCGGTGCTGGCGCATTTTCTGCCTTCAGAGGAGAGCACGCATCGCTGGCTGGCGATTACGATCGCCGCGATCGGCGCAATCGCGTTGCTGCGGGGATTTCGCCTGCACCGCCGGGCGCGCATCCTGATCATGATGGCGACCGGGCTCGCCTTCATCTTCGGCGGGGCATGGTGGGGAGACCTGCTGCCGCATCATTGGATGGAGGTAGCGATCACGTTTACAGGAAGCGCTTTTATGATCACGGCGCATCGCTTCAATCACACCTTTTGCCGCGAGTGTATCTGCGCCCGGCAGGTTTGTGACGGGGCGGCGAGTGGAGTCTCCCAATGATCGCCGCAAAGAAATCCGTGTCGATGTGGACGGCAGCAGTCTTGCTGCTGGTTCAGTCGTTGATCGCTCCCGTGCAACGTGGGATCTTTGCAGAAGATACACCGCACCGTGTCGAAAGCCGGCTGCGTATGCATCAGGTGCATACGGGTGAGTCGATCGACGTGGCTTACAAAGTAGGCGATCAATACCTGTCTAGCTCACTCGATCTGCTGAACCATTTTCTGCGCGACTACCGCACCGGAGACGATGCCGCATACGATCCGCGTGAGTTCGATCTGCTGCATGCCTTGATGATCACGCTCAATCGACCGGATGGATTGATCGATATTATCTGCGGCTATCGCACCCCGGCCACGAACCAGGCTCTCCGCAATCGTGCTCCGGTGACGGGAGTTTCAGAGAACTCCTTCCACATGGCCTCGAAAGCGATCGACATCTCCGTACCTGGAGTGAGCACAGAACGTTTGCGAGATGCGGCACTCTCGCTCGGCATGGGAGGCGTCGGCTACTATCCTTCGAGTCACTTTGTGCACGTAGATGTGGGACCGGTGCGGACATGGTCTTTTGGCGTGCCAAGCGGTAGAGTTCGGCACAGGCGACGTCGGTAACCTGATTTACTTCGTCCGGAAGAGTGACTTCGCGCACATAGTGTGCACTCCCTTGTTGCCGTCGACGAGTTCAGTAATGTCCACATCGCAGGCCACAGAGATGAGCGCATAGGCCTCCTCGCGCGACATGCGAGGATGGTCCGTCATCTGCTCGGAGAGAAACGTAATCATGTTGCGCACGGAGATCTCCGTCGCCTTGGTCAGGTCCTCATCGAAGCCCATCGCAATGTAATAGGCAGGAGTCTCTCCGCGCGGCCAAAGCAGAGGGCTCTCGCGGGGACCCTGCTTGTGAACGATGAACTGAAAGGTGCCGGTAAGCTGTGTCTCCATGGCGGTAATGTCGACCTCGCCGTTGCCTTGGCCGGCATGTCCATCGCCTGCCTCGAAGAGCGCGCCCTTGGCGTGTACAGGGATAAAAAGCGTTGTGCCCTCCACCATTTCCTTGTTGTCCATGTTGCCGGCATGGATGCCGGGAGGCGCGGAGTTTAGCTTGCCGGCCGCCCCCGGAGGCGCGATGCCCATGCTGCCGAAGAAGGGATGCAGCGGAATGGTGATGCCGGGCGCGAAGGCGGCGGTCATGTGGGTCAGGTCCAGCGGGATGATCTTCTGGTAGCCCTTGGGAAAGTCCTTGGCGAGAAAGCCGTTTTTGCCCGCGCCGTTGCAAGCCCAGGGAACGTCGATGTGCACTTTCTTGACACGGACCTCCAGCACGTCGCCCGGCTCGGCTTCTTCGATAGCGACGGGACCCGTGAGAATGTGGCCTCCGGGGCCGCGGTCCGAGAGCGGCACCTTATCGTAGATGTCGCGCACATAGTTCGGAATCTCGGCATGGGGAACACCACGGGCTTCCAGGCGATCCGCCGGCCCGCAAGTGGAGAGCGTCTGCATGACGACCGTGTCGCCGGAGTGGACCGAGAGTACAGGCTTGGCCTCCGACCAGTAGTAGCCCCAGGCGACGGTGGTGGGAGTCGCCAGCAAGGTACGAGTCTGCTGCGCGGAGGCACCGGAAAAGAGCGCGGAGGCACTGGATAAAACCAAAGACGCTGCTGTCCAGAGAACAGCCGGGGTTGAGAAGGCGGATCGCATGATTAACGGTGTAGCACAGTAGGAGGGCGCGACCAAGAAGTCGTGTGTAGAAGCATGGAGCCGATCGAGAGATCGTCAGCAGTACTTGCGAACAGGAGTGCACTTGCAAGTGCTGATGTAGAATCGGGCTCACATCGCAAAGGCTCGAAGATCCAAAGTGGAAGCCAAATCCTGGGACGGCCACGTCTCGTGAGTGGAAGCGTCGGCTTTGCCGATCAGGTGAACAGGAAGCATGAAGAGAGAACGGAGCGCCGAGCCGCGAGATCCCTACAAGGACGTCCTCGCTGCGCTGCTCGCCGCCAGCGCGTTGGGCACGGTCACCGCGCTGGTTGGCGGCCTGTGGTCGGGCGACCTGGTGGTGCTGGCCGCGGCGGTGGCGTTGGGGCTGGCTTCGGGCATTCTGGTGCAAGTCTTTCGGGCGCAGAGCGTTCGTACGCGGACTCTGCAACAGCAGCCTGGTTCACTTCCTCTCGAGACAGAGATGCCTGCCGCTGGAGTGGAAGCGCCGGAAGCGACCGATTCCACAGCCGCGGAGGATCAGCCCGCGCTCAAGACAGGCCGCTTCTCCGCACTCGGACAGGCCAGCCTGCGCGCGGCGAGAAAACTTCAGAAGACCGAGCTAGACCTCAACACAATCTGCATTCTTGCCGGAGCCTCAGCCATCCTGCTGCTGCTTACGCAGACCCTGCAAACGGAACGGCCCTCGGTGCGCGTCGCCAGCGTAACTGCCGGGTTATTCCTGCTGGGGGCAGGAGCGGCCACGCTGGCTGCGCGCTATCTGGCGGGGCTGGACCGGAGTGGAGCAGCGTCGTATCCCTTTCCGGAGAGCGTTGGACTCTCCCGAGGCGCGCGTGTGATGGCTTGGGTGCTGCTGCTGGCGGCCGTCTCTCCTGGTCTGGCGTGGGAGGGTCTGTACAGCGCGGTCCACGTTATCTATCTGCTGATCCTCGCCTTCGATGCCGCCCTCTGGGTCAGTCTTTTTCGCGCCCGGAGACGGCGGAGCGTAGATGGGTCGAGCACGCCGCTCGACTTCGTGCCGCTCGACTTTGCGGTGCTGGCCATCTTCGGACGCAGGGCGAACATCTTCGCCAGCGCGCTCGACGCCGCCGAGCAACAACTGGGGATCGACCTGCGCTCCACCTGGGCGCTGCTGCTGGTACGCCGCGCGCTTGAGCCGCTGGTGCTTTGCCTGTGCCTGCTCGGCTGGATCTCGACCACGCTCACCGTCGTCGGAGTGGAGGAACAGGGTCTGGTCGAGCGCTTCGGCCGGCCACATGGCAAGGCCCCTCTCGAGCCGGGCCTGCACGCGCATCTACCCTGGCCGGTGGACCGGGTAATCCTGGTTCCAGTCCAGCGCATTCAGACCGTCCAGGTAGGCCACGAGGGCGACGAGAAAGAAGGCCCCGAGGACGTCCTGTGGGCGGTCGAACATGCGCCCAATGAATACACGCTTCTGCTCGGCAATGGTCGTGACCTGATCACCATCGACGCGGCCGTCCAGTACCGGATCGTGAACGCTCCGGCCTGGGCGTACAACACACAAAATCCCGCCGTAGCGTTGAAGGCGATTGCGTATCGCGCCGTGATGCGCTCCACCGTCGACCTGACGTTGTCCGACGCGCTTTCGCAAAACATCGCCACGCTTACCGGCCAGATGCAGCAGATGGTACAGCAGGAGGCGGATACGCTGGGGCTGGGCGTCTCCATCGTCAGCTTCACGGTGGGCGGCATGCACCCTCCGGTGCCGGTCGCCTCGGCGTATGAGGAGGTGGTCTCGGCGCAACTGGGCCGGGTCACCGCCGCGGTCGACGCGCAGGCGTATCGCAACGCCACCGTTCCGGCCGCCGAGGGTGCGGTCATCACCGGAGAAGATGCGGCGCGCGCGGAGGGCCTCCAGAACCTGGCACTCGCCTCCGGTCAGGCGTGGAGCTTTCGTACGCTTGAGTCGCAGTACCGCGCCGCGCCGGGTGAATTCTTCTTTCGTCGGCGGCTCGAAACGTTGGAAAAGACGCTTCCCTCGCGTCCCTACACGGTGGTCGACTCCCGCTTTCTGCGGGCCGGAGGTGAGATTTGGATGACTCGTTAGCGTCGCGAAATACGCCAGATGCACCGGATACTCTGGATGCCCTCAAAGTCCAACGCTGGCTGCGCGCCGCCGTGGGTACGCTGGCGCTGCTGGCCATTGTGTTCAGTGCGACGGCGGTAATCGTCAAAGAGGGGGAAGCGGTGCTGATCACGCGTTTCGGCCGTCCGTTGCGTGCGGCCACCAGCCCGGGCCTGCATTGGAAGCTGCCTTGGCCGATCGATGGAACGGTTGCACTCGACATGCGGCGACGCGTCTATGAGACCGGCCAGGCCGAGATGTTGACGCGGGACAAGAAAAACATCATCGCCCGCACCTTCGTCGTCTGGCGCGTGGGGGATCCGCTCACCTTCAGCCAGGCCTTGGGCAGCGAGGGCAGCGCGGAGGGCAAGCTGGACGGCCTGCTGACGAACGCAGCCATCGGAACCCTGGGCGGGCACGATCTCTCCGCCCTTGTTTCCACCACGCCCAGCGATCTGCAGGTCGACCAGATTGAGGCGCAGCTGCTAGCTTCCTCAGCACCCACGGCACTGCGCAACTACGGTGTGTCGATCGACCAAATCCGTCTGGAACGAATCGCACTGCCGGAAGAGAACGTCGCCGCGGTCTTCGACCAGATGCGGGCCGAGCGTCGTCAGTTTGCCGCCAAGTACGAGGCCGAAGGCCAGCAGGAGGCCAGCAAGATCCGGGCCCAGGCGCAGCTGGACGCGGCCAAGATCACCTCTGAAGGCACCGAGGAAGAAGCACGCATTCGCGGCGAGTCCGCCGCCCAGGTGGCCAAGACCTACGCCGACGCGCACCGGGTCGATCCGGAGCTGTACCGCTTTACACGCTCCCTGGACTCGCTCGATAAGCTGGTCACCGGTAATACGACGCTGATCCTGCGTACCGACTCCGAGCCTTTCTCCATGCTGCAGGGCAAGGAGCACAAGTGAGCGTGGCCGTATGAGGCGCACCGGCCCACCGTCTGAGATTCTTCGGCTCACCGAGCCGCTCGGTCTAGCCGTCGACTGGGCGTGGCAACGCATGCATTGGTGGATTGCCGCGATGGCGGTTCTCTATGCTCTGTCGGGAATTAGCGTCATCAAGTCCGATGAGGTTGCGGTGGTGCTGCGTTGGGGACGCCTGGTGGGCGCGACGCCGGCTCTTCAAGAGCATGGGCCGGGCTTGCTGTTTGCACTTCCCCGCCCGATCGACCAGGTGGTGCGCGTGCAGGTCAAGCATGTATGGGAGGTGGCGGTGGTGACGCTCGCCCCGGGACCCGAGCCGATCAACGACTCCGGACGGCCTACGCTCAATCCTCTTACCCAAGGTTATGCGTTGACCGGCGATCAAAACGTCGTCCAGGCCACCATGATGGCTCGCTATCGTGTCAGCGATCCGGCGGAATGGGCGTTCTACGGGCCAAAGTCGGAGACCATTCTGCGCGCGGAGGTGACCGCGGCCATGGTGCGCTCGCTTGGGGAGATGGGCGTCGATCAAGTGCTCTCCGACGGCCGGGAGCGGCTGGTCGCAACCGCCACCCGGCGAGCGCAGGCCGGCCTGGACGCCGCGCACTCGGGTCTGCAGCTTTCTTCACTCGAGCTGACCCGGCTGGCCCCACCGCAGGCCCTGGCCAGCAGCTTCGATTCCGTGCAGAGCGCGTTCATCGGCGCGCAGACGCAAAAGAGCGAGGCGCAGGCCACGGCGGAGGAAGCCATCCCGGCCGCCCGGGCGCAAGCCGATGCGTTGGTCCAGAAAGCACACGCGGACGCAGACACCGACCTGGCTTCTGCGGCAGGTGCGGCGGATGCCTTCCGGGCGCTTGAAAAAGAGTATCGTGCCGACCCAGGCGTGGTACGCGAACGGCTCTATCGGGATGCGGTCGAGAAAGCCATCAACGTTGCGGGAGGCGTGCGCTGGGTGCCGCCACCAGAAGGCTCGAGCTATCACGGCTTCCGCATCACGGTCGGCCCAAACTCCAGTGTGACGGCCGTCTACGGCGAATCCGGAGAGGCGGGTGAGCCATGAGCGCCGCCGCCGCACAGCCGCTCGCCGTCGAGGACCTCAACGTTCCCGGAAGCCTGACCCGGCGCGAACGGCAACGCATCAGCCTGCGCCTGGGTGCGGGGCTGATTGGGCTCGGCCTGCTTGGCCTCGGAACGCTGCTCATCCGGCTGGAGCCCGGACAGTGGCAGATCGGCGAGCTTTGTAAGGGGCTGGCTGCCGCGGTGGTGGGCATTCCGACGCTGATCTCAGGCGTCCGCGGCATCGTCACCGGAGACACGCGCCGGGCTACCGACCAGCTTGTCGCGATCGCGGTGCTGGCCGCCGCCTCGCAGGGGCAATTTGCCACGGCCACCTTCATCCCGCTGCTGCTGGAGCTCGGCCGGCTCTTTGAAGAGCGCAGCTCGCTGGGAGCGCGCGCGGCGATCGACGGCATTCGCGCGTTGGGAGCACGCGACGCGGTACGCTGGTGCAACGGCATGGAGGAGCGCGTCGACCCCAACGACCTGCGGCCGGGAGACGAGATCCTGGTCAGGCCGGGCGAGAGGATCGCCGTCGACGGCACTGTGCTCGAAGGACGCGCCGCGGTCGATCAATCGGCGATCACCGGCGAGTCCATGCATGAGGACGTGGGACCGGGCAGCCCGGTCTTTGCGGGAACCCTCGCCATCGACGGCCTGCTGAAAGTGCTGGTGCGCGGCGCGGGAGCCGACACCGTGCTGGGCCGGGTGGTCCAACTGCTGGCCGAGGTCGAGCACACCACCGTGCCCATTCTTCGCCTCTTCGAGCGACGGGCCGGCGTCTGGCTCCCTCTGGTGCTCACCATCGCGGCCACCACTCTTTTTTTCACCGGCAATCTGTCGCGCGCCATCGCGGTGCTGGTCGTGGCTACCCCCACCGCCCTGGTAGTGGCCGGCCCGGCGGCCGTCGTCGCCGCCATGACCATCGCCACGCGGCTGCGCATCCTGATCAAAAGCGCGGACTTTCTCGAGCGCGCCTCCGACGTGGACACCCTGATCCTCGATAAAACCGGAACCGTGACGGTCGGCGCGCCTGTGGTCACGCACATCCGGCTGGTGGACGCGGAGTCCGAGCACTCTCTGCTGGCGGTGGCGGCGGCCTGCGGATTCGGCTCCCTGCACCCGGTCTCCCGCGCGGTCGTTGCGGAGGCTCTTGCGCGCGGCATCGTGAGCAAGCCGCCCCAAAACCTGCAGGAACGGCCCGGGCTGGGCGTAGTGGCCACGGTAGACGGACAGGCCGCAATGCTTGGCCGGCGCATGTTGTTGACCGAGCTTGGCCTGGACACCGGGCCGGAGGAAGCCGAGGATGTCTCGCAGGTCTGGGTCGGCTTCCGCGGGCGATGCCTGGGCTGCATCGTTCTGCGCGATCAGCCTCGGCGCGAGGCGCGTGAGGCCTTGGCAGCCATGCGCACACTGGGCATCAGCCGCCTGATCCTGCTGACCGGAGACAAGACCGCGGCCGCGCAGGAGGTGGGGCGCGCGCTCGGGATCGACCACGTCATCGCCGAGGTGCTTCCGGCGCAGAAGCTTGAGGTCGTCCGGGCCGAGCAGGCCGCCGGACGCGTCGTCATGATGGTCGGCGATGGAGTCAACGACGCTCCAGCCCTGAAGGGCGCCGATGTCGGAGTCGCGGTCGGCGCGGAATTGAATGAAGTGGCGCTCGGAGGCGCGGACGTGGCGCTGCTCGGCGCCGACCTCGGACGGCTGCCCAGCCTGATCGGTCTCGCCGATCTCACCCGCGCAGTCATCGGACAAAGTGTCTGGCTGGCGTTTGGACTGTCCTTGGTGCTCATCGTCCTGGCAGCAACGGGAGTGCTGACTCCGGTGACCGGTGCGTTGATGCAAAGCGTAGCCGTGCTGGCCGTGGTGGCGAACAGCGCCCGCATCCTGCGGTTTGGAGATCCGAAACAAGAGGCGCGCGCTGCCGGAGAAGTCTTCGGAAGATCGTCCGCACGCTGAACCGATCTTGGAAGAGGCGCACCGCAGCCGCATCCCAACAGACTGCAAGGACCCATCTTCCTGCGCTTGATGCAACTGAGATCGTAATAGTATGGAAATGTGCCCGTTCTTCTGTTCGTGCTGCCGATCGTCTCCACGTTGCTTGGTGGCTTTCTCGCCGTTCGGCTAAGACGTTTCATCACCGTGCTGATTGCCGCGGGAGCCGGCCTCCTGCTGGGTGCGGCGTTTCTCGATCTGCTGCCGGAGGCCATCGTGCTCGGCTCGAAGACCGGGCTCAACAGCGCCAACGTCCTCGGCCTGATGCTGATCTCGTACTTCATCTTTTACATCTTCGAGAATGCCCTGGACGTGCTCGCCCAGCGCTGGTCCGAGCGCGGCCTGGAGCGCAAGGTAATCGGCCGCACCGGTGCCGGAATGCTCATCTTTCACAGCTTCCGGGATGGCCTGGCGATCGGCGCAGCCTACTCCGCGTCCCACACCGCCGGCTACGCCGTGGCCTTCGGTATCGCCGCCCACGATCTTGGCGACGGCATGAACACGGTCATTCTCACCACGGGAGGCGAACGCCCTCGGCCCTGGGACTACCTTTTTCTCTTCGCCGATGCCATCGCTCCGTGCTGCGGCGTGCTACTCACCGTCTGGTTCCACTTCTCTACACTCAACTCGGTCTTTCTGCTGGTGCTGGCGGCCGGCTTCTTTCTGCACATGGCAACCGCGGATTTCCTTCCCGAGATCCGCCGCTGCGACACCTCACGCATTCGCCTGGTGCCTTCGGTACTCTTCGGAGCCGTCGTCATCTATGTCGCCAATTTATTGCTCGCTCAGTATCGTTGACGCTTTCCCTCTCCGCTCATCTAAAGTAAATGGCACTATCTATATATAGGGACCCTATGGATGCTGTAGCTTCGGATTTTACCCGGCGCACCTCGGCTGCCAGATACGGCAAGATCCTAGGAATTCTCACTGTATGCTGGAGCATCACGGAGGCGACACTGGCTCTCTGGAGCGCAGCGCGTACCGGCAGTATCTCGCTCACCGGCTTCGGATGCGACAGCGTCATCGAGGTACTTTCGGCGCTCGCCGTGTGGTGGCGTATGTCCCAGGAGATGGATCATGAGCGGCGACATCACGCCGAGCGAATCAGCCTGAAGATCACCGGATATTGCCTGCTTGGCCTGGGAGCCTACGTCCTCTTCGATGCCTGCCTGCACCTGTACCAGCACGACCAGGCGACGGTAGGCCGACTCGGCGTCGCGGTCACGGCTGCGGCCCTGGTGTGCATGCCTCTGCTCGCGCGTGAGAAACGCCGTGTGGGCCGAGCCCTTTCAAGCGGCGCCATGATGACCGATGCCAAGCAGACCGACTTCTGCATGTACCAGGCTGCCATCGTGCTGCTGGGCCTGCTATGCCACTCTGTCTTCGG
>CALMVK010000179.1:36728-45050 GCA_937873145.1 uncultured Granulicella sp.
GCATGTACCAGGCTGCCATCGTGCTGCTGGGCCTGCTATGCCACTCTGTCTTCGGCATTAGCTGGGCAGACGGCGTAGCCGCCTTGATCCTCGTGCCGATCCTGATCCGAGCCGGTGTTCTGGCGCTCCGTGGCGAGCAATGCTGTGTGCACCACTAGCGCAAATTGGGTAAGCAATGCCGCGTTCATCGCTGAACGTCCATTCGTTTTTTAACGCCGTCATTCTGGCGCAGCCAGAATCCCTGTATTTGTTTTCTCACCTGCCGCACAATTTAGTTAACTCGCCTCTCGGTTGAGCAACAAAGTCGATTGCGGCTAAGCACTCTCGATCAGAGATTCCGTAACGAAATTCTCCCCCCTATACACTTGCACAAATATGCAAGTGTATGTATTCTAAATCTGTGAAGGAAACCCTCCAACCCGCCTGCAGCCCTCACGACCATCCAGGCAGCCAAGCCACGCTGCCGGTCGATGAGCAATCGGTCGAGCGGTGTGCCCGCATCTTTCGCGCCCTCGGCGATCCGGCTCGCCTTCGCCTGATCGCCCGGCTTGCCCAAGGCGCGTTCTGCGTCGGGGAGCTCGCTACCGTGGAGCAGGAGGCTGTAGCCACCATCTCCCAAAGGCTGCGTGTGCTGCGCGCAGACAATATCGTTCGCCGCAAACGGGACGGAAAACACGTGCTCTACTCTCTCGCCGATCAACATATGTTCGATCTGGTCGCCAATGGCCTCGCTCATGCCTCCGAGCCGGCAACGCACACAACCTCTAACTCGGAGGCCTCTTTGGCTTCCGTTCAACTCTGAAAGGAACACTCTCATGGCCTCTACCCACGTAATTCACGAGAATCACACGCACCAGCACGGCACCGAGTGCGGCCACACCAGCATCGAGCACAGCGGCCATGTGGACTTCCTCCACGACGGACACATGCACCATCCGCATGACGGACACGTGGACGAGCACGTCCTCGAGGTCAGCTCGCTCAATCCGGACACCTGCACCGACGGCCACACCTGCAACGGACACGCCGACGCACACGTTCACGGCGCAGACTGTGGACATGAAGCCATTCCGCATGGCGACCACACCGACTACCTGGTCGCGGGCCATCTGCATCATCCGCATAACGGCCACTGCGACAATCACGGCAACGTTAGCGTTGCTCAGTAATCTTCATGATCGTCAGGACGGTAGCTTCGGCTACCGCTCTTTTGTTTACTACACAGGCTTCAAGGCTGGCTCATCCGCTCTGGTTTGGTACGCCCTGGCGGCGGTGTAGCCTCCGGAGCCGATGATCAGCACAGCCCCCACAAGCATCGAGGCGCTGAGCCTCTCATGCCAGATCAGATAGCCGATCAGAGCACCGGTCAGCACTTGGCTGTAATGAAACTGAGAACGGTGGCGGCTGAGGCATGCTTCAGCGCGGCGAAGAAACAGAGGCTCCCGACGAGGCAGAAGAGACCGGTTGCGGCCAGGATCAGGCCGAGCCGTGCATGGATTGGAGCGGCGTGTCCCAGCATGGCAAGCGCACCCACGCCGGTGGTGAGCAGGCCGGAGCAAAAGGTGAGGCTCTCGGGAGACTCGGTCTGGGTCATCACGCGAGACCACACCATGTTCACGGAGAAGGCGGCCACGCAGACCAGACAGGCAAGATAGCCGGTCCAGTCTCCGGCGTGATTGAGGCCAAAGGGATTAACAGCGACAATGACGCCCAGCAAGCCAATCACGATCGCGCAGGCTTTGCGTCCATCGAGCGGCTCATGCAGGAAGACCGCCTCCAGCAGCGTGGTGACGAGCGGCGCGAAGAAGATAAGAATGTAGAAGAGCGCGAGCGGCAGATGACGCAAAGCGACGACCACGCAGAGCGTATTGGCCAGATCGAGGCACGACCGCAGCAGTTGAGGCACAAGCCGAACGGGCCGCAGCGCGCGCAGGTTGCGAGTGTACAAAGCACGGGCAAGCAGCAGCAGTACGGTCGCAAGGCCGACGCCGGCTGCAACCTCATAGGCTGGTAGATTCGAGGCGCCGGCAAGCTTGAAGCTGGTATCGGCGAAGACCCATAAGGTATAGCCGGCGAGCGCCAGCCCGACCGCCTCCAACTGCGTAACAGCTTTCAATGGAGAATCAACCCTGAGCGGAAAATCAGCCTGACTCATCGCAAGGAGACTGCCTGGGTGCCGCGGCCGGTAAGTTGGCGGATCAGGTCGACCTCGTGCTGACGGTAGGGCGTGTCGTCCTGGCGGAAGACCTCGTGGAACCAGATGGTCGGCTCGGTGAGCACATAGGGCCGCTGCCAGGAGTCCCACGGCAGATAGGTCTGGGTTTTGCCCGCAACCAGGCCCCAGTTGATGGCAGCCACGTGGTACTTGCTGGCGACCGGCAGCGACCCGTCGAAGGTGCTGCCGTTGCCGCGCGCCATGTACTCGGTGCAGAGAATGGGCCGGCCAAGCGGCTGAAGCTCACGGATGCGGCTCTCAAAGACCTCCGGCCAATCGTAGCTGTGGAAGGAGATCACGTCGGATTCGGCAAGTTGAATCCTGGTCGTCGTACTCTCCCGATTGGGGTCCGACCAGTTCCCTGCCCAGACGCCGCTGGTAAGCGGTTGCGTGGGATTGACGCTGCGTGCCCAGGCAAAGGCAAGCGGCAGCAGCTGGTCGACGCGGCGCACCTTGGCGGCTACGTCTTCGATCTTGTCACCACCCTGGTTGTCGGGTTCGTTCCACACGTCCCAGGCCAGCACGCGGGGATCGTTAGCGAAGGCATCGACGACGCCGCGAACGTAAGCCGCCAGCTCCGGCTCAACCTGGGGGTCGAGCAGGCGCTGCTTGCCCGGGCTTTGGACCCAGCCGGAGTTATGGATGCCAGGGATGGGAGGATGCTGCGGACCAAGGTGCGGATTGGTCTCCCAGCAAGAGTCGAACAGAACAAAGATGGGGCGAATGTGGTGCCGCGCGGCGATGGCCAGGAACGTATCCAGGCGCGCCTTGAAGCCTGCGGGATCCTGGGTCCAAAGCTGGTCCTGGAGGAAGACGCGGGCGGTGTTCATGCCGATCGATTCGGCCAGGCCAAGCTCCTTGTCGTTCAAGGCAGGGTTGAAGGTAGCTGCCTGAAACATTTCGAGCTCGTTGATCGCGTCCGAAGGAACGTAGTTGGCGCCGACAAGCCAGGGCTGATGGGCGTACCAGTCGTTGGCACGATCCGCGGTCCAGCGGCCGGTTGAACTGCCATTTTGGCTGCCAGGCGTACCGGCCGTCTGGCTGCTAGTCGGGGTTTGCGGAGCAGCGTACGCGGCCGTAGCCGTCATTAGGCAAAGAACGATTGTGCCCAGGAAGCTTGTACGAAGCATGCGTTGTGTCTCCGGCAAAAGAGCGATCCCCCACGCCTTCATGGTATCCCTTTGCGGAGCGAGCCAGACTCTTACGCCTTTCCACGCACGGTCTGCACTAGCAGCCAAAGGTTCAGCCCGGCGATGAGCAAGGCGACGGCGTAGCTGAGATACTTGAGGGTCCGTCCGTTGACGAACGCTCCCATGCGGCGCGGATCGCTCGTCAAACGGACCAACGGAAAGACGGCAAAGCTCAGCTGCATGCTCAGCACCACCTGGCTGAGGATCAGAAGCCTGGCGGTTCCACGCGTGCCGTAGAGAGAGGCAACGAAGATGGCCGGAACGATGGCGAGCGATCGGGTGATCAGCCTGCGCAGCCAGCCGGGAAGGCGTATCTGCAGAAACCCTTCCATGACAATCTGGCCGGCCAGCGTTCCGGTCAAGGTTGAGTTCTGGCCGGAGGCGAGCAAGGCCACCGCGAAGAGCGTGCTGGCGCCGGCAAAGCCGAGCATGGGCGTCAGCAAGCGGAAGGCATCCTGGATCTCCGCAACCTCGGGGTGGCCGCCGCGATGGAAGACGGCAGCGGCCACAATCAGGATGGCGGCGTTGACGAACAAGGCGAGCGTCAAGGCCAGGGCGGAGTCGAGATTGGCAAAGCGCATGGCCTCGCGCTTGCCGTCGAGCGTACGCGGGTAATCGCGCATCTGCACGATCGAGGAATGCAGGTAAAGATTGTGCGGCATGACCGTTGCGCCCAAAATGCCGATGGCGATAAAGAGCATGGCCGGATCGTGGACGATGCTGGGCGAGGGCACGATGAGATTTTTGAAGATCGGCAGCCACTCCGGATGAGAGAAGAAGACCTCTACCCCGAAGAGAACGGCAATGGTGCCGATGAGCACGATGACGAGCGCCTCCAGATAGCGGAAGCCGCGATGCTGAAGCAGCAAAACTGCCAGCACATCAAGGCTGGTCACAAGGACGCCGAGCGTAAGCGGAAGATGGAAGAGCAGTTGCAGCGCGATGGCCGAGCCGATGACCTCGGCGAGGTCGCAGGCAACGATCGCGATCTCCGCAAAGAGCCAAAGCGTAAAGCTGATCGGGCGGCTGTACTGCTCACGGCAGGCCTGAGCGAGATCGCGCTCACCGGCAATACCCAGCTTAATGGCCAGGCTTTGCAGCAGGACCGCCAGCAGATTTGACGCCATAACGACGAACAGCAAGGTATAGCCGTAGCGCGAGCCTGCGGCGAGGTCGGTCGCCCAGTTGCCCGGGTCCATGTAGCCGACCGCGATCAGGAAGCCGGGACCGAGAAAGCCCAGAGCGCGGCGCCAGGCGTGCGGAGATTGTGAAGTGCGCACCGACGAGAGTCCGTGGGGAAGAGCCGAATCGGCGGGGAACGCGGAGGGTTTCGTCTCTGTGGGCATCAAGAATCGTCCCCAAGGGCTTTGCTTGAGTATGGCACAGATATGAACCTGGGTTAACTCAAGATTTAGAACTCTGGTTGGTATGGGACAACAGGTCTTAGCCAGATGCGTTCGGCGGCGCTTCGGCCGATGGTTGCCGGGCCATTTGCGGTCTGGAAGGTCCAGGTGTCGTCGTAGTTGCGCTCCAGATCTTGGATTTCGGTGCCGGGGCCGATGCCGAGCTTGTGCAGGAACTCGAGTAGCCTTGGATCGCGCTCGTACAGGCTGGCCACGACGTAGGCCGCATGCTCGGCGGCCTCTGATAAAGCGACCGTTCCGCGCCGTCGCCGCTCCGCCGAAGTCTCGGGAAGAACACCGTTGCCGTGCGGACAATCGCTGCGATCCCCAAACTTCTCAAGTAGTTTCGCCTCAAAGGCCGGAGAGACGGCGTGCTCCAGCCGTTCCGCCTCGGCATGAATCTGGTGCCACTCCATGCCGAACACCTCAGAGAGCATACGTTCGACCAGGTAATGACGCAGAGCCGTGCGGTAGGCGGTCTGTTTTCCCTTGGACGTCAGACGGAGGCCATCGGAGGACTGGTCGGCGATATAGCCGTCCTGTTTGAGGCGTTTGACCGCTTTGGTGACGGCAGGAGGCGAGACATCCAGCCAGTTTGCCAGCAGCGAGGGAATGACCGTATGGCCTTCTCGGTCCGCTTCGAGGATGGCTTTGAGATAGTCCTCTTTGGAGATGGTGATCTCTGCGGTCATAGAGGTATGTTAGCCCTGGTGAAGGGACGCTGTCAGCAGCTTGGACGTGGCTCTTCCGGGGCGGGAGAGGCACCCGCGCGGGTCGCCCGGAAGGCTCTGGTTGCAGGTCTGGCTAGGACCTTGGTTGTAGAGGGCAGAGGTCCGCGGACGCTATCTCCGGACGTACACTGGATGGATCATGCAAGCCTCGACTCCTTCTACACGCGTGTCTGAACCGGTAGCTTCCATGACGCCGGATCGGAACGCGGAGGGTTTAAACGAGGGACGACAGGAGCAACCGGAGCGACCGGAACAACCGGCCAAACCTTGGTGGGAACAGCCAATCAATCGAGGACATTCCTCGCAGACTGGGCAAGCACTGGAAAGCGAAGCCAAGCCGCAACCCTTTCCCACCAATGGGGTTCCCTCTTCCATGGCGACCTTGGCGATGCACCCGGTAAAGCTGAGTGGAGGCGACCTCGAGAAGCAAAGCGAGGCTGCTACGGCGGACAGCGGATTGCATCTGAACGGCAACTTCGCAGACCTCGATGACGCTGCCATCATGCTCGAGCTGAAGGCGGGAAACATGACCGCGTTCGACTTCCTGATGCAGAAGTATCGCAAGCCGATCATCGGGTTTATGTACCGGATGACGCGCAACCAGGCGGTGGCGGAGGAACTGGCGCAGGAGGTGTTCCTGCGGGTGTACCGGTCGCGGGAGACCTATCGGGCGGAGGCTCGGTTTAGCACGTGGCTCTACCGCATCGCGACCAACCTGGGAGTAAACCGGGCGCGGGATACGCGGCATGAACGCGCAGCCTCGACGGTGTACCTGGATGAGCCCGATCCGGAGTCGGGAACGACGGTCGATGTGGCGGACAGCACACCCGATATCGAGGCCCGGCTGCTCCGCGATGAGAGGATGGCGGCCATCCGCGACCGCGTGATGGCGCTTCCGGAACGGCAGAGAATGGCGGTGCTGATGCATAAGTATGAGGGCATGGATTATCGCCAGATCGGCGATGTGTTGAAGCTGAGTGAGTCGGCGACCAAGTCCCTGCTGTTCCGGGCGTACCAGACGCTGCGCGACAAGTTGAAGGGATTTGCTGGCTAAGGTTAGTTTGGTGAAGGAGGGATGATGGACTGCAAGGAATTTCAGAACGAACTTCCGGAGCTGGTATTGAACCCGGGGACGCTTCCGAGTACGGCGGCGGTAGCTCACATGAAAGTGTGTCCTCCCTGCATGGAAGAGTATGTGTCGTTTCAGGAGACGTTTCGCGCTCTGGATGCGTGGGAGGCTCCGGAGCCGACGCGGTACTTCGATCAGAAGCTAGCGGTGCGGCTGCGCGAAGAGCAGGCTGCGCCGCGCATGGGCTGGCTGGAGCGCCTGACTACCTCTCTGCAACTCAATACCGGCCGCAACTTCCGTCCGATGATAGCGGGGGCGCTGGCGTTGGCGCTGGTCGTGGGAGGCGGCAGCGTCGTGGGTGCGAACTCCTTCCAGTCGGCTCAGGTTCCACAGGCGTCGGCGACGCTTGAGGACCTACAGATTCTGGATCGCAACGACCAGGCTTTGCAGCAACTCGACCGTCTGCAGCAGGCGGATGACGATGGCGGTGCGCCCACTCCGAGCGATGCCAGCCCAGTCGATGGACCTACCAGTTAAGGACGTAAACCTAGAAGCCAGCAATCCATGCAGTACAGATTTGGCAGCACACTGAGACAAAGAGCATGACACGCAGGATCTCAAGCCGGTTTGTCCTTCCGATGATGGCGGCGGCTCTGTTTTCCTGGAACACGAGAGCAAAGGCGAGCGGACCGCGTGGGCAGTCGGGCTCCCGGATGCGCTTTGCGGCCGCGCCGATGTACGGTCAGGGCGGCGGTCGCGCTGCGGAGGGACGGCCTGCGCCCAATGAAGGTCGGCCTTCCTCTGGAGGCGGGCGACCGTCGCCAAACTCGATGGGGCGACCAGGTGGGATGAATCTGCCGCGCCGGCCGGATTCGCAGCAGCACTTGAACGAGTGGATGGACACGCACCGGAATCTATCCCCGGAGCAGCAGCACAATGCGCTCGAGGCAGAGCCTGGCTTTCGCCAGCTCAGGCCTGAGCAGCAGCAGCGGATGCACAACCAGCTGTCGCGGCTGAACTCCATGTCTCCGGAGCAGCGGCAGCGGACGATTGCACGGACCGAGTGGATGGAGCATCTGGCACCGCAGCAGCGGCAGCAGGTTCGGTCGGCGATGGCGCAGTTGGGAAGCCTGCCGCAAGACCGGTCGTATGCCGTTGGACGAGCGTTTCGGTCGCTCCAGGGGATGCCCCTGGCAGAACGCCAGGTGTACCTGAATTCGCCGCAGTTTCGCGATCAGTTCAACGATCAGGAGCGTGGGACGTTGAACAATCTGCTGGAGGTCTCGCCTTTGCTGCCACCGGCGAACCTAGGCGCGAGCCGCTGAGCTTCCACGTTCGACGAGCGATACCCCCCTCAGCCTTTTTGCTAAAGTCCTTCGTTTCAAGAAGTTAGACTGAGACTGCTTGTAAAGTCCTCTATTCATTGAACTTGCAGCTAAAGTCGTCAAAACAAAAGAGATCGGCAGCAGGGGTGGGAACGACTCTTTATAACCTGATCTCTCCTTTAAGTATAGAGGAGGCGGCAGGGTGAGTATGCCAACTTTCTTTGGTATGCAAATAGTTTGGAATGAGTCAGTTGCGCCCTTTCTTGAAAGCTTGGGGGCTTGACAAGGAAGCAGCAGCGAAGCTACCAGGGGGTTCTAGGGAGACTCCGATTAGGTTCTGTGGCGGCAGTGAAACGCAGATTCCCTGCGGGAATGACAACAAAGAACGT
>CALMVK010000179.1:45150-49755 GCA_937873145.1 uncultured Granulicella sp.
AACAAAGAACGTTGAGACGGACTAAATCAGAGGATTCCTAGGGAGACTCCGATTAAGTTCTGTGGCGGCAGTGAAACGCAGATTCCCTGCGGGAATGACAACAAAGAACGTTGAGACGGACTAAATCAGAGGATTCCTAGGGAGACTCCGATTAGGTTCTGTGGCGGCAGTGAAACGCAGATTCCCTGCGGGAATGACAACAAAGAACGCATTTTCCCTGTGGTAGAGCTCTCGCTCACAAGCGAAGCAGATGCTTTGCCTTTGGCGAAGGATGACAATCGGTTTGGGAGAGAACTGTAGCTCGAAGCAGACTATGGATTTATGAATCAACGCTTGCTTTACGGCATACAGATTCCGGATCAGTTGCGGAAGAAGTTGCGGGCGAGGAAGAGGACGTTGGCTGGACGCTCGGCGAGGCGGCGCATGAAGTAGGGGTACCACTCGGGGCCGAAGGGGATGTAAACGCGTACGCCAAAGCCTTGGGCGGCGAGGGTGCGTTGAAGGTCGCGGCGGACGCCGTAGAGCATTTGGAACTCGAAGAGGGATTTAGGGAGGTTGTGCTGCTCGAAGAAGCGGCAGAGCCGCAGGATGAGCGTTTCGTCATGGGTGGCGATACCACAGAAGACGCCGCTGGTGGAGAGATAGAGCATGAGGGCTTCGAAGTTGCGATCGACATCGCGTTTTTCCGGGAAGGCGAGGCTGGCCGGCTCCTGGTAGGCGCCTTTGCAGAGGCGGATGCGGATGCCCTGCTCGGCCAGGCGTTGGGCGTCGGCGGCGGTGCGGTAGAGGTAGGCCTGGAGAACGGTGCCGACGCGCCCGGGCCAGATGCGGTGAAGGCGCTCAGTGAGGGCGAGGGTGGGTTCGGTGTGGGTGGAGCCCTCCATATCGATGCGCACGAAGCTGCCGACCTCATCGGCGTGGACGATCATGCCTGCGAGGATTTGCTCGGCGAGGGCGGGGTCGAAGTCCAGGCCGAGTTGGGTGAGCTTGACGCTGACGTTGGCGTTGAGTTGGCGCTGGGCGATCTGGTCGAGGACCTGGTGATAGACGGAAGCGCTGCGGTGGGCGTGTTCGGCGCTGGCGACGCTTTCGCCGAGAGAGTCGAGCGAGACGGCGAGGCCCTCCGCGTTCATTTCCTCAGCGGCCTGGAGGGCGGCTTCGACGGTCATGCCGGCGACGAAGCGACTGGAAAGTTTTTGACCGAAGAGCGAGCGCTCGGAGAAGGCGCGGAGCTGCGGATTGCGGGAGAGGGTAATAAAGAATGAACGGAGCAAGGCGATTCCTTGCAATCAGTATTTCATGCTGGAAGAGCAAACGCAGATTTCCAGAAAGGACATTGGCAAGCGTTCCTTCAGCGGCTCTTTTTGCTTTCGCAGCATCGCGAAGTCAGATCCCGGATTGAGAGAGCCGTCCTGACCTTACAGCTTCTACTGGACTTGCTGGGCGTCGGCCTTGACGGCGTGGTCAACGGGTGCGGTGACCATGCCGCTGGTATCTTTCAGGGCGGCGATGGCTTCGTCGTAGCGGCCGGCGAAGGAGTTGTAGCGGATGATGGCCATCTCTTCAAGCATTTTCATGCCGTCCTTCAGATAGCTCATGCGGCTGCGCTCATCGTGGCCCCAGGTGACGGGAACTTCGACGATGGTGTAGCGGAGCCGGCGGGCGATGAAGAGGATTTCGGGATCGAAGCCCCAGCGTTCGATCCGTTGCAGGCGGAAGATGACCTGGGCGGCGTCGCGGCGAAAGGCTTTGAAGCCGCACTGGGTGTCTTTGAAGGGAAGGCCCATGACGCCGCGGGTGATGGCGTTGAAACAGCGGCCGAAGACCTGGCGGTAGAGCGGCTGCTGAATCGTCTGGCGCGCGCGTTCCATCCAGCGGGAGCCAATGGCCACGTCGGCTCCCGCTTCAATGGCAGCCAGCAGGCGGTTGGCCTCTTCCATGGGGGCGGAGAGATCGGCATCGGTGAACAGGACGACGTCGCCGGCAGCTTGCAAAAGGCCGTTGCGGACGGAGTAACCTTTGCCGCGGTTGCCTGGATTTTCGATGAGATGAAGGCGGGGGTGCAGGTCCATCCAGCGCTCGACGATTGCGGCGGTCTCGTCTTTCGAGCCATCATTGATGACGAGGACTTCGGCGTCCCAGCCTTGTGCGTCGATGCACGCTATCACGCGCTCAAGCGTGGCTTCGATACGGGAACTCTCATTAAAGGCAGGGATTACGATACTCAACTGGGGATGAGACATGCGGCACACTTTCTTGTCTGAGCCGGTACCCGAGGTGAGTCCGGCTTCGTATGATGTGAGACGCGATTTGATAACCAGGCAAGCCGCGTCGGCGTCGATCATACTGTATGAGATAGACGTTTGAGTATCCCACTTGACGCATATTCTTATGGGACCGTGTTCCCTGCTAGACTCCATCCATGCCGGACGAGCTCAATCCGCCTCCGCCGCCCCCTGTTGGCGGTTCCTCTTTGCCCTCTGGAAGTGCTTCTTCCCGGAGCGGTCCAGCCTCTAGTTCGGGCTACGGTCAAGGTTACGCGCAGGCCGGCTTTGGGTATCCCGCGCCGGGCTTCCCCGGAGGGTATCCGGGTGCGCCGATGTATGCCCCGCGCAAGCTGCGGCCGGCGTGGTTCTGGCCGCTGATCATTCTGGGCAGTCTGCTGGTGCTGGGCGGTCTGCTGTGGGGAGTCGTGTGGGCGGCGATGCGCAGCGTGAACGGCAGTGCGACGCCGGCGTTCAATTCAGCCAGTATTGCGGTGATCGACCTGGACGGAGTGATCGTCGATGCGGACAAGGTGGATGCGCAGCTACGCAAGTTTGGCGAGGACGACTCGGTCAAAGCGATCCTTCTGCACATTAACTCTCCCGGGGGAGGAGCGGCGGCTTCGCAGGAGATCTACCACGAGGTGATGCGCATCCGGCAAGAGAAACATAAGCGGATCGTTGCGTCGGTGGAGTCGGTAGGAGCTTCGGGGGCGTACTACATTGCAAGCGCGTGCGACCGGATCTATGCGAACGAGGCCTCGGTGGTGGGGTCGATCGGCGTGATTATGGAGTGGACCAACTATGGCGATCTGATGCGCTGGGCGAAGCTGAAGAGCGTGGTGATCCATGCCGGCGCGCTGAAGGATGCCGGAGACCCAACCCACGATATGACGCCCCAGGAGGCGGCGTACTTTCAGTCGCTTGTGGACAACATGTACACACAATTTGTGCGGGATGTGGCGGACGGACGGCATACGACGGCGGCGAAGATCCAACCGCTGGCGACGGGACAGGTGTGGACGGGGCAGCAATCGCTGGGGTTGGGGCTGATCGACCAGCTGGGCGGCTACCGGGTGGCGCTGATGGATACGGCGCGGTCGGTGGGGATTAAGGATGAGCCGACGATTGTGCGGCCGGCGAGCGCGAAGAAGGGGCTGGCGGGGCTGCTGAATGGGGACAGCGACGATTTGTTTCCGAATCCGGGCAAGCTGCTCGATCGCTCGCCGGGCTTTTACTTTATGTGGAAGTAGATCGAAGGCTAGAGTAGAGTCTGGTAGGGTCAGCTAGCCGGGGCGAGAGGCGGGCGGTCCGAGTTCGTTGAACGCTAGCGCGCAGTGCCGGGGAGATGTGTTTTGACCAAAGCTGAACTCGTTGAGAAAGTCACTCAGCTCGGTGATCTGACGCGCCGCGACGGCGAGATTATTGTGGATGTACTGTTCGACTCGGTGATTGGCGCGCTGAAGTCGGGCGACAAGATTGAGATTCGCGGGTTTGGGAGTTTTCGGACGCGGCAGCGGAATCCGCGGATTGGGCGGAATCCGAAGACGGGCGCGAAGGTGGAGGTTCCGGCGAAGAAGGTGCCGTACTTTAAACCGGCGAAAGAGCTGCGGGATTTGATCAACCCAAAGGATGACGCGAAGAGCTAGCCGGTTTGCGCTAGACTCAACTGCACTCCCATGCCTGGACCGCTGGCTGTACGCACCTCCGCCCTGACCCGCCGCTTTGGCGATTTTACGGCCGTGCACGAGGTGCATCTGGAGGTGGCGCAGGGGCAGTTTTTTGGTTTTCTGGGGCCGAACGGCGCGGGCAAGTCGACGACGATCAAGATGCTGACGGGGCTGTTGGCTCCGAGTTCGGGGTCGATCGAGATTCTGGGCGAGGATTTTACGCAGAATACGGTAGCGCTGAAGCGGCAGATCGGCGTGGTGCCGGAGGGGCTGGCTCTGTTTGGCCGGCTGACGGCTCCGGAGTATCTGCGGTTCGTGGGTCGGATGTATGGGCTGGATGCGCGGACGACGGCGGAGCGGAGTGAAGAGCTGCTGGAGTTTATGAGCCTGACGGGAGATGCGAAGAAGCTGGTGGCGGACTTTTCGCATGGGATGCAGAAGAAGCTGGCCTTGGCGGCGGCGGTGATCCATGGGCCGCGGGTGCTGTTTCTGGATGAGCCGTTTGAGGGCGTGGATGCGATTGCGGCGGGGACGCTGAAGGCGATGCTGCAGGGGATGATTGCGCGTGGAGTGACGATTTTTCTGACGTCGCATGTGCTTGAGATTGTGGAGCGGCTGTGCGATCACGTGGCGATTCTTCAGCGGGGGTCGCTGGTGGCGCAGGGGTCGCT
>CALMVK010000180.1 GCA_937873145.1 uncultured Granulicella sp.
ACCCGATCCAGGCCCAGCTCGCCGCCCTCCGCGACGAACTCCGCCTCCACGAGCACCTCTACTACGTGCTCGACGCGCCCGTGCTCACCGACGCCCAGTACGACGAGCGCATGAACCGCCTCAAAGCCCTCGAGGCCGAGCACCCCGACCTGCTCACCGCCGACTCGCCCACCCAGCCCGTCGGCGGCAAGCCCGCCAACGGCTTCAGCAAGCTCCCGCACTCGCGGCCTATGCTCTCGCTCGACAACGCCTACAATCCAGACGAGCTACGCGCCTGGGACACCCGCGTTCGCGCCGCGCTGCCCGCCACCGACCCACCCGCCTACACCTGCGAGCTCAAGCTCGACGGCCTGTCCCTCGCCCTGCACTACGAACCCGATGCCCACACCGGAGCCCGCCTGCTGCGCGGCCTTACCCGCGGCGACGGAGCCATCGGCGAAGACGTTACCTCAAACGTCCGCACCATCCGCTCCATTCCACTCCACATCGACGCCACCCGCCTCGCCGCCGCGCATCTGCCCCGGTCCTTTGAGGTTCGCGGCGAGTGCGTCATGCCGCAGACCGCCTTCCGCAAGCTCAACGAAGAGCGCGAAGCCGCCGGCCAGTCCCTCGCCGCCAACCCGCGCAACGCCGCCGCAGGCACCATCCGCACCCTCGAGCCCAACATCGTCGCGCAGCGCCGCCTGGACTTCTACGCCTACTTTCTGCTCGAGCCGAACGGCGAAACCCTGCTGCCGCACCAATCGGAGGCGCTGGCCGCCCTTGGCAAAGCCGGCATGCGCGTCAACCCGCAGCTCGCCACGGTCGCCACCATCGACGAAGTCCTCGCCTTCATCGAGCGCTCCGAGCCGCTCCGCGACACCCTCGGCTACGAGATCGACGGCATCGTCGTCAAGGTCGACTCCGCCGCGCAGCAGCGCCGCCTCGGCTTCACCGGCAAGGCTCCGCGCTGGGCCATCGCCTACAAGTTCGCCGCGCGCGCCGGCATCACCCGGCTCAATGGCGTGCTCTTCCAGGTCGGCCGCACCGGCAAAGTTACGCCCGTCGCCGCGCTCGCCCCGATCCTCATCGGTGGCACCACCGTCGCCCGCGCCACGCTCCACAACGCCGACGAGATCGCCCGGCTCGGCGTCCGCCTCGGCGACTTCGTCTCGGTCGAGCGCGGCGGCGACGTCATCCCCAAAATCACCGGGCTGGTTGAAGACGCGCAACATCCGCGCGGCACCGTTGACATTACCTTCCCAAGCGTATGCCCAGCCTGCCGCAGCGCGCTGGTCAAGGAAGAAGGCGAGGTCGACTGGCGTTGCATCAACGCCAGCTGCCCCGCACGTCTGCGCGAAGAACTCACCCACTTCGGCTCCCGCGGCGTCATGAACATCGAGGGCCTCGGCGACGCCATGGTCGCCCAGCTCCTCGGCCAGGCCCCCGAAACTCTTTCGCTCCCCGCCGGCGCTGAGGAGGCGGGTGAGGACGAAACCACCGCGCCCCCCGTCATCCGCACCCCGCTCATCCACTCGCTTGCCGACCTCTACCGCCTGCGCAAAGACCAACTCGTCGCCCTCGAGCGCGTCGGCGACAAAACCGCGCAGGCTCTGCTCGACGAGATCGCCCGCTCCCGCTCCGCCCCGCTCTCTCGCGTCCTGCTCGGCCTGGGCATCCGCTTTGTCGGCGAGCGTACCGCAGGCTTGTTAGCCGCGCACTTCGGCTCCCTCGACGCACTCATGGCCGCAAGCATCGAGGACCTTACCGCCGTCGCCGAGGTCGGCCCCAAGGTCGCCGAATCCGTCTACGAGTTCTTCGCCGAGCCGCGCAATCAGGCGCTCCTCGAGGACTTCAAAGCCGTCGGCCTCACCATGCTGGCCGAAAAGCGCGTCACCACCACCCATCTCGAAGGGCTGACCTTCGTCCTGACCGGAACGCTGCCGACGCTGACCCGCGAGACCGCCAAGGAGCGCATTGAAGCCGCAGGAGGCCGCGTCTCCGGAACCGTCTCAAAGAAAACCGACTACGTCGTCGCAGGCGAAGAGGCCGGGTCGAAGCTCGAGCGAGCCCAGGCCCTTGGCGTCAAGATCCTCGACGAGGCTGGCCTCCTGACGCTCCTCAGCGAAATCCCGAGCAAAACGCCAGACCCGCTGCTATGATTTGCCAGCACGTGATCCCCCTTCGAGGACCTAATATGTCTCTCTCTGCACGTCTGTATCCTCTGCTGTTTCTTCCTGCCTTGGCGGGAGTCGCATCGGCCCAGACCAACGTGGGCACAACCTCCACCAACACGACCCTGGGCAATCTCACTTTCGGCGCCAACAACGGCAATCCCACCGGAACCGACGACACCATCCTCGGCGTCAATGCCGGCACCGCGCTCACCACCGGCCGCGAGATGACGATCCTCGGCTTTCTCGCTTGCCCCGCCTTCGACGGCAGCCAAGTCCCGAACGCCGGAGCGGAGAACGGATTGACGACCTGTATCGGCTCGCAGGCCGGCCTCAGCATGATCTCGGGAGGCGCTTTTCCCTCGATCGACAACGTCTTCATCGGCCAGAAGGCCGCACTCGGTATGACCGCCGCCTCGGAAGAGACCATCATCGGTGTCCACGCGGGCGCGGGGATCGCCACCGGGGGCGGTGACACCATCATCGGCGCGCACTCCATGGACGGACATGTGCCGCTCAACTCGCTCCACAACACCGTCATCGGCAACTTCTCCTTGAACGCGCCCGGAGACAAGGATCACATCATCGTCATCGGTTCGGAGGCCGCCGGAAATCTCGGACCGGCCAACCAGGCCATCATCATCGGGTCCACGGCCAACAATCTCACCACCGCCTCGCAGGCAATCATCATCGGCGACAACGCGGGCAACTTCGGCACCAACGTGACTCAAAGCGTCATCATCGGCTCGCAGGCCGGCCTCAACACCCCCTCCGGAGCAACCATCGTCGGGCCCTTTGCCGCGGCCAACGCCACCAGCGCCGGAACCTTCATCGGCCTTGCAGCCGGCGGCAGCGTCACCTCCGGCAACTACAACACCTGCATCGGTTTCCAGTCCTGCGGCAATCTCACGACCGGAGCCAACAACACCGCCATCGGAACCGCAGCCGGCTTCGCCCTTACCGGCAACGAGTACCGCACGGTCGCCATCGGCGACGGAGCCACCACCACCAACGGAGCCTCGAACGCCGTCCAGATCGGCTACGGCTTCAACGGCGTCTCGAACTCCGTCCAGTTCAACCAGACCCAGGTCGTCGACGGCAACGGCGACCTGCACACCGGCACTAATGCTCCCGGCTCCAGCGATCTGTGCACGCCAGGCGCGATCCGCATCGTGCTGCCCTACATCTACGCCTGCGTCGCAACGAACCAATGGATGCGCGCCGCCCTCGCCGCCTATTAGGGACAAAGTCCCGGGGAAGACTTACCGGATCTGCACCAGGTCCTGGGACGGCGTCGGGGGAGCCGCCTCCGGATGCTGCGGCGCCCGCCAGTGGTCGATGTAGCTCACCTGGTGGACGCAACTGATCGTACAGTTCGGCGAGCAGCTCTTTTCCGTCAGGAACTCGCGCTCCACATCCGTGCGCTGGTACTCCGCCAGCGGCACGCCCGGGTAGCCGCGCTGCTGCGAGCAGTAGTGCACCAGGCCAAGCTCACATATATATAGATAGCGTGATCCCGCACGGCAGCGCCAATCGTTCGGCTCACCGTTTGCGATCGCCTCTTGAAAGTGGTTGAAGCGTGAGTAGCTCCGGCGCGTCAGCTTGCGGACGCGATCCCACACCGCGCGCTCGGCGTCGCCCAGCGGCTTGAGTTGCCCGCTACCGTCGTGAATGATGCCGATCGTCGACGAGAATCCCAGCCCGAGTGCCCGCTGGCTGACCGTATACGCATCCTCCGGATTGGCCACGCCGCCGCCCACCACGGAGTTGATGTTTACGTGGAAATCGGCGTGCTCGGCCAGCATGCGCAGCTTGGCGTCCAGCACCTTGAGGCTCTTCTTCGAGACCGCGTCCGGCATCACATTGTCGATCGAGATCTGCATATGGTCGAGCCCCGCGCGGTTCAAGCGCTCGATCCGCTCCGGCATCAGCAGATAGCCGTTGGTAATCATGCCCGCAATTGCGCCCGTCTTCCGAATGCGCGCGATCACCCGGTCAAGCTCCGGATGCAGCAGCGGCTCCCCTCCCGAGATCGTAATCACCGAGGTCCCGAGCCGGCCAAGATGATCGATCCGCCGCTCCATCTCCTCGATCGGCACTGCCGGCGAGTGGTCGTCATATTCATTGCAGTAGGTGCAGGCCAGGTTGCAGCGGCGCATCGGCACAATGTGCGCCATGTACGGATGCGACGTCGAGGCCAGCGCCGACCCGATCGAGCCCAACTCGCGCAGCTTACGCGTGGCCGCCTTCCAGCGTCGAGTAGGAGTCATGCGAATTCCGGTTATCTCCTGCGCAGCGGACGCGTCCGTTTTTCCTTCGGCCATAATCCCTTCAGTATAAAGCCGCCGCTGCTTACGCGGGTCAGAGTTGTGTCAGCTTTGCGACCGCTCCGGCTCCTGGCCGAACCGCGGGAAGCGAGGGATACTGCAGCGAAGAGCGCCGTTTGACATCCGGCGTCAGCATAACCGTCTTCTCCTGGCGGTCGCGAACGATGACCACCGTCACCGGCCGGCCCTTCGCGTCGCGGATCGCCTTGGCCCACTGCGTCGTAGTCGCCAGCGTACGGGAGTCCGCCCGTACCATCACATCGCCGGCCCGGATCCCCGCCATCGCCGCCGGACTATTGGTGTCCACGCCGCGCACCAGCAGGCCCGTGCCGTTTGAAACGCCGAAAAATGAGGCAAGCTGCGGGCCTACCCGCTCCAGCGTCGCGCCGGTGTACGTGGGACTGGTCAGCAGACTGCCTAGAAAGCTCTTGCCGTACTTCGGCGGAGGAAGCGGCGCGGCAGGCGTTACGGCCGCGGCGTCTGCCGGCCCCGAAGGCACACTCTCCACGGTGGAAGCCGCCAACACCGGAGGCGTGTTCAGGTGCCGCTCCCACGCCTGCCGCTCTACCTCCTCGCGGTCGGCCATCTGTGCGGTCACCACCATCTGCTGGCCGTCGCGCACAATGGTAAACACCACCGTGTGCCCGGGAGGTGTGTCATGCAGCATCTTGCGAATCTGTTCTCCGCCTTCAATGACAACCCCATTCATCTGGGTGACGACATCGCGCTCGCGCAAACCCATCTTGCCCGCCGGACCATCGTGATCGACATGCACGATCTCCGCCCCGCGTGCCTCTTTCAGCTTCAGCACCGGCACCTCGTCATCGTTCACATTTCTTACATCCACGCCAAGATAGCTCTGGCCATGGCTCATTCCGCCGTGCTGCTCTACCAGCGGCCGGAAGCAACCTGGAAAAATCGCCGCGGACATCGATGCGTGCGCCGCCAGCATCAGCGGCATAACCCATCCAGACCTCCGCAAGCCTACCCAACGCCTCATCTTCGCTCCGCCTCCAGCTACGCGCCTGCCCAATCGAAATCTTATTGAAGGGAGCCGCTACCCTGAAGCGCCTGGGTGCTGACCGTGCGCAAATACGGGTTCTCGTCCGTGGTCGAAATCGTCCGCAGCACCTGCCGCACGCTGCTATCGCTCTGCACAGGCTCAAGCAGCGCAATCGCCCTGGTTCGCACCACGGCGCTGGAATCGGTCAAGGCCACGTGGGCCACCGCATCGCGCACACGCTCATCCTGGCTCACATAGCGCTGCATACTTTCGAGCACCCGAAGCCGGACGCTGGGGCTGCGATCGGTGCGCAACACAGTCAAAAGCGTCGACCGAACTCCCGAGCCATCCGCCTCCGCCTTGCACTCATGCCCGATCTTGCACTCTCCGGCCAAAATCCCTACCGACTCGGCCTGCACCACGTTGCTCGCGGCGGCCTGCGTCCCCACCAGCAGCAGTCTCCGAATCTGCGGATCGTTGAGCGTGCCTTGCGCCATCTCCGGCACCACCCGGTTATAACTCACCTGCACCATGTCTCCCGGAAGCTGCGTGATCGCGGAGATCGTCGAAACGCCACCTCCATTGGGACTTGAAACGAAGACCGGAACCGTGGGTCGCGGCGCATGCGCAACCTCATACCGATGGGCGAAGTTGCCGCTCAGAAAACCGACGCCCACCAGCAGCGTAGCCAGCGCGGGAGCTCCTTGCAGATGCCGCAGCCAGGAGATCGCATGGATCTGCAGGCTCGTCAGCAAACCATATGGGGGCATCGCGTCCAGAGCTTCATCCAGGCGCATACGGCTTTGAGCCAGCAGATTTGGATTTGGATCTTGCAGAGGGTGCCCAGAGGACAACAACTCGCTCATCGTATGGAGCGCCTCAAACTCCTTGCGGCACGTCGCGCATCCCATCAAGTGCTGCTCTACCCGAATGATCTCCTCATCCGGGAGCTCACCATAGGCCGCAAGGATTACGCTGTCGCGCATACCTTCACATGTCATGTCTTTTCGCCTCGTCCAGCCTCAAATTTCTACTGCCACATCGCTTCCAGGTCTTCTGCCCGGTAAGTTCAACCGTACTTGCTTACAGCCCTCGCAGTTCCGCCAGGTTCGACCGCAGCTTGCGCGTCGCGCGAAACAGAGTATTCTTGGCCGTCTCTTCGGTGGTGCTCAACATCTCTCCAATGGTGCGCAGCTTCAATCCCTGGTAGTGCTTAAGCTCGAAGACCGTGCGCTCCCGCGGCGTCAGCTTGTCAAGCGCTTCGGCAATGCGTTCGCTCATCACCTTGCGGTCCAGCTCGCGGCCCGGATTTGCCATTGCGCGTCCGTCGGTCACGTTTGCCATCAAATCCATCTCGTCGCCGCTCGCGTCGACCACCGTAGCCGGATCCTCCCGCCGCGACTTCCTCCGCCGCAGTTGGTCGAGGCAAAGGTTGGTCACAATCCGGTAAAGCCACGTGTAGAACGAGCACTCGAAGCGAAAATTGCCTAGATGCCGGTACGCCTTGATGAAGGCATCCTGATGCACATCCTGCGCGTCCTGCTCATTGCCGAGCATATGCAGCGCCAGCCGCAGCACGCTTTGGTCGTAACGCCTTACCAATTGGTCAAAGGAGGAGCGGTCTCCCTTCTGCGCCTCCCGGATCAATTCGTCATCCTCCAGTCGCTGCTGAGCGCGCGCCTCCATCTGCGCAGGCGTCAGCTTGTTGCCGCGTGTGCTGGATTGAACAGCCGCCTTCGCCATAGGGGTAGATTCTACGCGGATAGCCTGTCCTGAGCCAGAGCGGCGCAAAGCCGCCATCACCGGCGAAAGGACTTCCTCCATCTTCAAACCGAACGATTCAGCGCTCATACGAAATCCGACTCCGGAGTCAGAAAATGAAAACTAAAGAATAGACCGCGTCTGCCGATAAAGGTAATCAAGGGACGAATCTTCGTTGGAACATTCTTCTCTTAATTTCCTTCTTCCAGGAGCGGCGCTGGTGCGCGATTACACTCGTCTGATGTCTCTCTTCTCTAAACCCTCCGCGTCTGCGACAGAGTGGGTGCACGCGCACTGCGACGGCGGCTCGCGCGGCAATCCCGGGCCCTCCGGCTACGGGGCTGTTCTGACCGACCCGGAGGACAACACGCTCGCCGAACTCTCCGAGTATCTCGGCATCCGCACCAATAACTACGCCGAGTATTCCGGTCTGCTGGCCGTGCTTGCCTGGACGCTCGAGCACGGGCCCAGGCGCCTGAAGGTCGTTTCGGACTCCGAACTCATGGTGAAGCAGGTTCAGGGTAAGTACAAGGTCAACTCGCCCGACCTGAAACCGCTGTGGCAGGAGGCTCGGAACCGCATCGCCCAGCTTGAAGCCTTTGAGATCAGCCATGCCCTGCGACACAAGAACAAAGCCGCCGACGCGCTGGCGAATCAGGCCATGGACAAAGGTACGCGCCGGGCAAGCACGGCAGGTCCGGTCGAGTCGCTTCCGCTACGTCCCAGGCCGACGGCTGCGCCCCTTGCTTCCCCGCCAAAACCGGAGCGCGTTGTCCTCGAGCCTACGGAACCGCGATCGCGTCCAACCGCACCCACCATGCTGCGCGGCTTCACTCGCGACGGTTCCGTGCATCTGCTCGGCGGAGCCACGCTTCCGGACGGCATCTTCGTCAAGATCATCCGCGAGTGAAAATCGATACGGCCATTTTGCTGCTGCTTATAGGAGCATCCGCTTGGGCGCAGCAGACTCCCAGGCCGACTGCACTCCCGCAGACGGCCAGCGTCGTCTCGACCGAACCCCTGCCGCTCAACGCACCCGATGCCGTCGATCGATCCGTTCGTACGCTGGACACCGGCGATCCGGCAACCCAGCCGCTCTTTCAGTCCACGGTAGACTTTCTGCGGCTCGACTCTTCGGTCACCCTGATCGAGCGCGGCCCCGCGGGAGTGCAGGCCGACGTCTCCATCCGCGGCACCACCTTTGAACAGACACTGGTGTTGGTCGACGGCCTGCGCCTAAACGATCCAGAGACCGGGCACCTCAACCTCGATCTGCCCATCCCGTTTGAAGCGGCCGCCCGCATCGATGTCCTGCACGGCTCGGGCTCCACCTTCTTCGGTTCGGACGCGATCGGCGGTGCAATCAATCTGATTACCGCCGCACCGGTCCGCACCTCAGGAACGCTGCGCCTGGGCGGAGGCAACCTGGGCTCAACCGAGCAGCACCTGGAGCTGGCCGGCGTTACGTCACGCCTGGCCGCAACCCTGACCGGCGCGCGTGACACCTCGGACGGCTTCCTCTACGCAGGACAGAATGATCGCGGATACCACGCCAATGTGCTTGCGCTCGACAGCTTTCTCACCGTAGCCAAAGCGCTCGCGCCCACCGAGGTGCTGCTGGGAGCCTCCGACCGGCCGTATGGCGCAAACCTGTTTTACGGCCCGTACGAGTCAAGCGAACGCACCAAAGGCTGGTTTGCCGCGGTGCGTCAGCCGCTGCCTGCAAACTTCTTCGCCGACTTCGCCTTCCGCCGCCACACCGACCTGTTCGTGCTCGAAGTCTTCAATCCAGCGCTCTACGAGAACAACCACGTAGACAGCCTGTGGCAGACCGATCTGCGCCGCGCACAGACGGTTGCCCATCGCTTTGACCTGGCCTACGGGCTCGAGGCCGATGGAGACGCCATCCGCAGCAGCAACCTCGGCCGGCACGCGCGCAACCAGGGCGCAGGCTACGCCAACATTTCGTTCCATTCGCTCAAACGCCTCACTTTTTCGGCTGGCGCGCGGGAGGAGATCTTCCGTGGGCCGGCTTCGGTCTTCTCGCCCTCTGCCTCGGCCGGCTTCTTCCTGGGCCACGGTCTTCGCGCGCATGCGGCGGCGGGGCGTGGATTTCGGCTGCCCACCTACGTCGACCTCTTCTACTCCGACCCCACCACCATCGGCAACCCAACCCTCAAGCCCGAGACCTCGCAGAGCTACGAGGGCGGCCTGGACTGGGTGCCGGCGCTCGGCTCGGTAGCCAACCAGCCTCGTCTTCGGCTGAGTGCGACAGGCTTCACGCTGCGCCAAACGAACGCCATCGACTACTCCAAGGACTCCCTCTCCGCGCCCTACCAGGCGACCAACGTGGGCCATCTCGCCTATTCCGGGGTCCAGTCGCTCGTGACGATCCGGCCCTCGGCGACACAAACCCTTGATTTCGGCGAGACGTTCCTTCACGCCGCCCCCCCACCGTCCGGGCTCATCTCCGAGTACGCCTACAACTACGCAAGCCAAAACGCCAGCTTCGCCTGGCAAGGCATCTTTCCCTCCGCCCAACTCGCCGCGCGCACCCAGGTCTCGGTCATCCAGCAGGCCGGGCGCACGGCCTACCCCCTGTGGACAGTCGCCCTAACCCGCACCCAAGGCCGCATCCGCCCTTACGTCAGGGCCGACGACCTCGCCAACATAAGCTACCAGGAACTTCCGGGCGTCCCCCTGCCCGGCCGAACGATCCTCGCAGGAATCACACTGACCTGGGCCGAGCGTTAGCACAATATCGTTCTATGTAGCCGGACAGCCCTTGCCCTAACGCGTCGTCATTCTGGCGAAGCCAGAATCCCCGTATTGGCTTTTCTATCCCAAGCCGCACATTCCCTCTACTTCGCCAACTCCGCCTTCACCATATCGCTCACCATCTTGCCATCCGAGCGCAGCCCGCTAGCCAGCAATCGCTGCTGCACCACCCGCATCGCCGGCCCGATATCCTTCGGCCCAGGCTTCGCACCATCGTTGCCCGCCGCCAGATGGTGCAGCGCGCCCATCACCACCGTCCGCACCTCGTCCTCGCTGGCCGACTGCGGAAGATAGCCCTCGATCATGCCGATCTCAGCCTGCTCCTTTTCCGCAAGCTCCGGCCTGCCGCCCTTGGTAAACGACTCGACCGACTCGCGCCGCTGCTTGATCAGCGTCGTCAAAATCTGTGCCTCTTCGCCATCGGTCAGCGGCTCGCGCTTGTCGATCTCCTTGCTCCTGAGCGCCGCCTTCACCATCCGTAGCGTCGTCAGCGTGTGCTCGTCCTTCGCCTTCATGGCCGTGATGATGTCCTTGCCGAGCCGGCTGCCGATGCTGGCCGGCTTTGCCCCGGTCTCCGCGCTAACGCCTCCGCTGTTCGGCTTCTCTTCCTGTGTCTCCTGCTCGCTCATCTTGGGTCCTCGCCGTCCTATCTTACCTCGCGCCCTGGCCTCTGCCGAACTACCGCGCCACCGCCGAACCATGCCCAAAGCGGTAACTCACCCCCGTCGAGACGAGCGGAAAGAAGCGTAGCCAGGAAGGAATGTCGCCGTTGATCTGGTTCTGCTCGATCGTGACGTTCTGCGCCGCGGTCGGATTCTGGCTGATCGGCTGACAGAAGCCCGGCCCCTGGCAGACGGTTCCAGCGAGACGAAGCGCCACCTGCGGCGGTTTGCCGATGTACTCCGCGCCAATCTCAAACGGAAAGCTCCAGTGACCGCCCCTGCGTGGGACCATGTTGCCCCAGCCCAGCGTCAGGCGCGGAGCGCTCTTCCTGCCGAAGTTGAGATTGAAGGTCCCATGCACCGGATCCGTCGTGTCGCTGGTATACGTTCCGTCGCCGAGATCGAACTCCTGTCCACCGGGAACCATGGCCTTCGCGCTGAGGCGGTCGCCGTTATAAAGCGTGTATCCCGGGCTGATATGGAATCCGCCATGGAACGGAAACACGTCCATCGCGACGAAACCCGAGCGCAGTTGAATGTCGCCGATCACCTGGATGCCGTCCGCGACAAAGTGCGGGTCGATGCTCAAAAAATTACCGCCAGCCCGCAGATTGAGCCGTCCAGCCAGAGGCGTAGCCAACTCCAGTCCAACTCCGGATACGCCAACCCGCACACCCACCGCCAGGGCGGAGAACGGCCGCACTCCGGCTGGGCTATTCTGCGGCGCCTTGCCCAAGCGGACATCGTCGGCAGGGTCGCTCGTCTGCTGCCCGAAAGCTCAACGGCTGCACACAGCGATCAACCCAAACAACACCAGCGCAAGCCAACAGCGGGCATTCATACAATCCTCTCGGCGTCAGAAGCGCCGTGTCTTATACTAGGAACAACCCTCTACGAACTGAATCCCCTTTCCGTTGCACATCCGCCACGAAGCCGGCTGCGTACCGTGCCCACACCCGCCGCGCACCGTTTTACTCCCGTAGCTGGCTACAATAGGACCATGATTCGCAAGACGCGCCTCTTCACGCCCGGCCCCACGCCTCTGCTGCCCGCCGCCCAGTTCGCCATGGCCGCCGCCGACATCCATCACCGCACCGCGGAGTTCCGCGCGCTGTTCACCCGCGTGCTCGCCCAACTCAAGCAGTTTGTCGGCACCGAGCACGGCGACATCGTTCTGCTCTCAAGCTCCGGAACCGGAGCCATGGAGGCCGCCGTCTCGAACCTCACTTCGCCCGGCGACCGCGTCCTCGTCCTCACCGCCGGCAAATTCGGCGAGCGCTGGTCGGCCCTCGCCAAGGCCTTCGGTTGCGCGGTGGACGTCGTCTCCGCACCCTACGGACACACCTTTTCAATCGACGAGGTCAAGGCTGGCCTAAAGCTTGAAACCCGCGCCGTCTTCATGCAGGCCACTGAGACCTCGACCGGCGTTCGCCACTGCGTACCCGCCATCGCCAACTTGCTCAAGCAAACTGGCTCCGAAGCCTTGCTGGTCGTCGACGCCATCACCGGGCTCGGCACCACGCACCTGGACATGGACGGCTGGGACATCGACGTCCTCATCGGCGGCTCGCAAAAAGCCGTCATGATCCCCCCCGGGCTCTCCTACCTCGCCGTCAGCCCGCGCGCCTGGGACCGCATGGAAGCCACCTATAACCCGCGCTACTACTTCGATCTCCGCAAGGAGCGCAAGAACGCCCGCCTGGGGGAATCCGCCTACACGCCGCCGGTCGCGCTCATCGCCGCGCTCGGCGCCGCGCTCGACTGGATCGCCGCACAATCCGCCACGGCCGACAACCCCGCCGGAGACCTCGTCGAAGGCCGCCGGAAACTGGTCGACAACGCCGAAACCATCGCCGCCATGACCCGCGCGGCCATGCTCGCCCTCGGCTGCACGCTCTTCGCGCCGGACGCTCCCTCGGCCGCCGCAACCGCTGTCGTGCCGCCCGCCGGCGTCGACTCCGGCCTCTTCGTCAAGGAGCTGAAAGCCCGCTTCGGCGCCATCATCACCAACGGCCAGGGCGAGATGAAGGGGCAGATCTTCCGCATCGCCCACCTCGGCTTCTTCGATTACATGGACACCATCGCGCTCATCGGCGCTCTCGAGCAGATCGTCGTCCATTCCGTCCCGCAGGCTCGCGGAGTCGATGGCCAGCCCATCCAGTTCGGAGCCGGACTCATCGCCGCGCAGAAGCAGTATGCTGCAAGCACCCACCCCGCAGCGGAAGAACGCAAATGCATCTGCGGCCGCGCCGACGCGTGCTGCTCGTTGCAGAACGAAGGAGCGAAGTGAGCAGACTTTCGGCAACCATGTCCAGCAGATTGTTCCCAGCAGCGGCTCTCTTCATGCTTGCCGCTTCCACCCTGATGGCTGCCCCTGTGCAGCATTGCCAGGTGCTCGCCCGTCTCCCGCACTCGACCGAAAACTACACCGAAGGCTTCTTCTATCGCGATGGCCTCTTCTACGAGGGCACAGGCCTCAAGGATCACTCCGCCATCCTGGTTACCGATCCCGCGACCGGCCACGTCGTCGCCCATCATGAGCTCGCGCCCGAGTATTTCGGCGAAGGCATCGTCGATTGGGGCGACAACCTGCTCGAGTGGACCTGGCAATCGCACATCGGCTTCCTGCTCGATCGCACCTCGCTCCGCGTCGTTGGCCAGTTCCACTACGCCGGCGAGGGCTGGGGTATGACCCGCACCGATCACGAGCTCATCACCTCCGACGGCACGCCGATCCTGCGCTTCCGCAATCCCGACACCTTCGACCAGACCCGCGCTCTCACCGTCAAGGATGACGGCGTGCCGGTGCGCAACCTCAACGAACTCGAGTACATCCCCACGCGCGCAGGCGGAGAGATCTACGCCAACGTCTGGCACAGCGACCGCATCGCGCGCATCTCGCCCACCGATGGCCACGTCGTCGGCTGGCTTGACTGCGCCGGCCTGCTGCCCGAAAGCCAAAAGAAGGACGCAGAATCCGTCCTCAACGGCATCGCTTACGACGCCAAGCACAAGCGACTCTACGTCACGGGCAAGCAGTGGCCAACCATCTTCGAAATTAAACTCAATCAGTAAGCGAAAGCTGAATTAAATTTAATCAGTAAGTGAGAGCTGAAAGCGATCGTATTAGGGTAATTCGTCCTTAGGTTTTATAAGCTTCAGATTGATTTGCGTAGCTTGCAGTGGAAGAAGCGGTTGTGTTGCTGTAGGACGTGTAATTTGAAGACTTCCTAAGTCGAGCTGCTTGCCCCGCGTGTAAAAATGTTTGTCGTAGGCGTAAAAGGTTTGACATCCGAGTACTTGAGCTGTGGCGAGATGGATGCAATCCCACCGGCGACGATGTTTTGCTTCCTGCGTATCTTCATCCTTTTCCTGAAAAAAATCGCGTACATTTGCTTCAAGTCGTGCCGCTGCTAGGGCAATTGCTTTGTCCATACTGTAAATGCGAGCGAACTGCGCGATGTCCGCATAGAGATCTCGACCGGAATTGCCCCGCCGAAACGACAAGATGCTTGCTTCCTGCACCGTCAGGATGGATGTATAGATACGAGTTTTGGAACGTTGTAACTCAGCAATGAGGAAGCGGATATCAGATTCATTCGCCGTAGTATTGAGTAGTTCCAGGAAAGTACTAGTCTCGAAATAAGCTGGATCAGGCATCGCTTACCCATAAAGCTCCGCGAGAAGCTCCTCCGTGGTCACTGTTCCAAAAAGCTTTACTCCAGACTCACGCAAAGCATCGAAGGCTTTTACGTAATCACGCTCAGGATCAGCTTCAACGAAACGAACGCTGAGTCGTGGATTTTTTGCAGGTCCAAAATAAGTGGCGTCTCCGGTAACCAAAACCTGCTTCATAAATAATGGCAGTACCCGCGCAAGCATATCGGCATTGAATCTGAGTCGCCAAACATCGCTTGCATCTGTAACAAGTTCACCCCAGAAGTGCCCATCGGTCTTCTCCGTCCGGCTTCGATCCTTTAGCTGTCGAAGTTTTCCAAAGAGTTGAAGACCCTCAATCTTCATTGTTCTTTTTTTTGCTTTCTGAAGGTGGATGTAGACGTTCTGATCCAAGCTCGCTCGTTGCGGTCTTGCACTACCTGCGCGAAGACTAAATGCCACTTGAGTTTTTGTAGGTACTTGCAGCTTTGCCATCGTCAACATTCGCCTTGCAATCACTCCGTTTTCTTCATCATCGGCGATCGGCTGCCGAGCAAAGTCCTTGGTACGGCGAAGTATCTCCTCGAATGTCTGTGCTGCATGCTTTACATCTATGGTAGCGACAACGGTTGCCTTAACGCTTCCCTTTGTAAAAGCAGCTCCTGTATTTCCGGCTACTACTTCTAAACCGAACTCTCCGTCTGCTTTTTCCAGGCCAGCTTTGCGCTGAATTCTTCTTCCAACCTCTCGAACCATCTCTTGAAACTCTTGCAGAGTCTTGATCACCTGATCGAACGGTAAGCGGTTGCGGTCAGCTAAGTCGCCGGAGAAAGTCAGCGTAAACACAGCAACATCGTCGCCTGTGATTTCATTTCGATATTCTCTGTCCAAAATTTTCATGAATTGCAACCTGCGAGGACCATACAGGGCAGCGCACCGCAGTGCAAGGGCACCACCCAGCAGCATAAACGCGTCTTCCCCCCCCATCCCTGAACTTGTCTGCTACTCGTCCAGCTCAATCAACCGAACACTCGTAATCGCCTCTACATTCCGCAGTGCGGCAAGCATGTTGGCCGCGGACGGATTGCTTGCCGTATCCATCTGCACGACGGCCAAAGCCTGCCCTGACGGAACCTTTTGCACGCGGTCTTGCCGCTCGGCAAGGGGCCTGCCTAAAGCGAAGTTGGCGATATTGATGCCGTGCTCGCCCAGGATGGTGCCGATGCGCCCAACTACTCCGGGTACGTCATGGTTGCGGATGGCCACCAGCGTTCCGTTCAGCGGCGCCTCAATATCGATGCCATCATAGGTCAGTAGGCGCGGAGAGTTGCCGTGGAGCACGGTGGCTGACGCCGTGGTGTCGCCTTCGCTTGTGTGCAGAACCAGCCGGAGCACGGAGCCTGAGCCTCCAGGGACGAACTCGCGCTTGTCCTCCTGGATGCGGATGCCGCGTTCGCCGGCGACTGCGGTGGCATTGATGCGGTTGACCGAGGATTGGCCTTCCGTATCGGCAAAGATGCCGGCCAATGCGGCGTTGCGGATCAGGTCGGTCTTGCCTTGGGCGAGCCGGCCGGTGTACGTGATCTGAATGGTTTCGAGATGCCCGGGAGTCGCATGGGCCAGGAAGTTGCCGAGCCGCGAAGCCATGTCGATATAAGGCGCGACCTCGACGTACTCCTCGCGCGAGAGCGAGGAGACGTTCACCGCATTCTGCACGACGCCCAGCTTCAAGTAATCGCGCACCTGCATCGCAAGCTGGATGCCGATGGCCTCCTGCGCCTCGTCCGTTGCGCCGGCGATGTGCGGAGAGAGCAGTACGTTGGGCAGGTTGAAAAAAACCGACTCCTTGAGCGGCTCGCGATGAAAGACATCGAGTGCGGCCCCGGAGACTCGGCCGGAGCTGAGTCCCTCAGCCAGCGCAGCATCGACGATCAGCTCACCGCGCGCGCAGTTCACGATGCGGATGCCCGGCTTCATAATCGCGATCGAGTGCGCGTTGATCATGCCTTCGGTCTGGGTCGTCAAGCCCACATGCAGCGTCAGAAAGTCCGAGTTCCTGAACACATCGTCGAGATTGGTCAACGTCACGTCGTTCTCGCGCGCGATCACCGGAGCAAGGAAGGGATCGTAAGCGATCAGGTCCATGCCGAAGGCCGCCGCACGCCGCGCGACCTCGAGCCCGATGCGTCCCAGGCCGACGATGCCGAGCGTCTTGCCGCGCAGCTCCGAGCCCTGCAGGGATTTCTTATCCCAGGTGCCAGCGTGCATGGTCTGGTTGGCGCGCGGAATCTGACGGCACATGGCAATCATCAGGCCAAGCGTGAGCTCAGCCACAGCCACGGCGTTGGCGCCCGGAGTGTTCATTACGACGATCCCGCGATGCGTCGCAGCAGCCGTATCGATATTGTCGACGCCCACGCCGGCCCGGCCGATGACGCGGAGGTTCGGCGCATGTTCCAGCAGCGCGGCATCCACCTGCACCGCGGAGCGAACGATGAGCGCGTCGGCATCGGCCAGTTCCGCGGGAAGCGACTGGATCTTGTCGGCGGTGACGCAGGTCCAGCCCGGTTCCTGAGTCAACAAAGCGAGTGTGGCCGGTGAGACTTTTTCAGCGAGAACGATCTTCATGGAATCCTTGAAAAGGTAGCGTGTGTCAGAGGTCTTCGGGCCTGAGTCCGGTCTGTTTTGCGATGCGGGCCAACATACGTGGGCCTATCTCATCGCTTTCATGGAATGCCCAGGTGAAGTCTACAAATCCTGCGCGTTTAAGTTGCACGTGAGAACTCCCTTTGATCACGTGGTGTTCTGTCCAGCCGAGACGGTGGAGCGCGCGAAGAACTTTTCGGGCTTTCGAGCTTGGCCACGAGCTCATGCGATCGCAAACTGGACTGAACTCATGGTGCTGTTATCTCGGTCCATGCGGTCAGCAATCACTCGCAGTGCCATGGCTTCAACCTTTGACTCGGCCTCCGCTTTCGAAACTCCGTAGGTCATCACGCCGGGAAGATCCGGAATCTCGGCGATCCAGCGGCCATCATCTTCCTGTTCAAACTCGATTTGAAATTGCATTCGGTCTCCTTTTCGAAGCGGAGATGAGGACTAGTCTTTCGAGTCCCATGGTATCGAACTTAGCCAGGTTTGCGTCTGTGCATGGTCCGCTGGGCTGGTCTCGCGTGCGGACGAATCGATTCCTGCGGCATGGGCGGCAATCCGCACACCGCCAGCAGAAGATCGTTGGACGCCTTGAAAACATTGAAGTGGGTCGATCCAGAACCTTCCGTAAAGGCGACAAACAAAGCGGTGTTGCGCACATGGTTCAGCGCAATGTACGTAACGAAGCCTGCCCCGCCGCCCGTCTTCTCGACCAGATGCGCGGGATCGTCCAGCGCCAGCAGATGCATCCAGCCAAGCCCGATCCCACTCGGTTCGCCGGCATGGTCCAGACCTTTCACGCTGGTCAGATTCGAGGGCAAAAGGTAGACAGCCTGCGCAGCAGGGTTCTGAGCAGGCGTTCCCGTGCCCAGCAGATACTTGAGCCACAGCGCCATGTCCGCCGCCGTCGAGTACAGGCCGGAGCTCGCTGCCGTCGCTTCCGTACTGGTGCACGGACCTTCATTCTTTGCCGTGCCGAGCAGGCGCGCGCACTCGGCCGGCGTGGGGAAGAAAGTGGTCTGGCGCAGCTTCAGCGGCACAAGCGTACGCTCCGCCAGCAGCTGCGCGTACGGCTCGTGCGCGGCCGCCTGCAAAGCATCGCCCAGCAGATCGAAGCCGACGTTCGAGTAAAGCGCGGCCGTGCCGGGTGTGCTGCGGAGAGGCTGCGCCGGCAGCCAGCGCCAGCGGGTGGCGTAATCCGGAAAAGTGAAGTGAGCCACGCCGCGCGGCGCAGGCTCGACCTCCCGCGGAAGCCCAGAGGTATGTGTGGCCAGGTCCGCCAGCGTGATCGGCTTGGTGCGGCTCGGCACACGCGCGTTCGGAGGGGCGAAGCGCGCGAGCGAATCGTCGAGGCGCACCGTATGCGTCTGCGCCAGCTTGATGAGCAGATCCGACGCGAAGATCTTCGAGAGCGAGCAAAGCCGCAGCAGCGAGTCCGGCGTAGGTGGCTGCCGGCTGCCCGGAGCCGTCTCTCCATAGCCGCGGAAAAACACCTCGTTGCCGCGAACCAGCACCAGCACCATGCCGGTCGAGACGGAGCGCGCGAACAGCTCGGCGCCGAGGGCGTCCGCGGAGGACAGGGCCGGCAAGGCTGCCGCCTGCATCGCGAAGGACGGCTTGCTTGCCAAGGGGATGCAAGCAGCGATCAAGCAAAGCAAAAAGGTTAAGGGACGCAACTTATCTTTGCGACCAGAGACGCGACGTACGAAGTTCAAACCCCGACACGGGTTCATCGGCAGTGACCATTTCTGGCCTTTGCAGGTTTTCTATCGCGTTGTTTTCTTTGTAGATGTCGACCGTGGCGAGAATGGGATCGATGAGCCATCCGAGTTGGGCACCATTTTCCATCCAAAACTGCATCTTCCTCTCGACCAGAGGTCGTGGGTCACTCCGTGAACGAACCTCAATGACAAAGTCTGGGCAGAGTGGAGGATACCCTTCCTTCTCCTCCGGCGTGAGTTCGGTCCAACGCGCTAAACGGATCCAAGCAGCATCGGGCGAAAGACAGGAATGGTCGGGAAGCTTAAAACCGGCATTCGAGATAAACGCAACTCCCGTTTGCATCGCCTCGTTCCATTGATAAAGGGAGGAAGCGACATACGCCTCGTGAGTGCTGCCGATTCCACCTACGGGCGTCATAATCGTGATCTCTCCCTGGTTATTACGCTCGATTTTAAAGGGCTTGTTTTCTTCTGAAAAGCGAAGTAGTTCCTCATCCGTAACGCGCTTCAACGGGCGCAACGCGATCGGAAGCTCAAGGTCTGTCACGTCGATGGTATGCATTCGCCTGCGGCCTCCACTGCTGGCGATTTTATCCTGCGCTTTACAGCACCAGAGTTCAGGCATACAGAGGCAAGCAGAGCGATCATTTATCGGCGCGCTATTTATCTCTTGAGTTCCCGCCCGCAACCCCGCAAAATAGGGCCACGCCGTACAGGAGGAATTCCGTGCGCCTCATTGTTCCCATTGCCCTGACTTTCTTGCTGACCCTTGGCCTGTCCGCCCAGAACTCCCAGCCAACCGTTGCTCCCGCAGCCAAGCCCGCGTATGAGTCCGACCCCAAGTTCATCTCAGCCATGGCGGACGCCAAAGATCTTTTGAAGAAGCGCCAATACACCTTCGCCGCAGACAATTACAAGAAGGCCAACAAGATCGCCGGTGGAAGCTGCCTTCCGTGTCTGAAG
>CALMVK010000181.1 GCA_937873145.1 uncultured Granulicella sp.
CTTCGCTGCGGCCTCCGCTGTATACGTCGGCGGTGTCGATGAAATTGCCGCCGGCGTCGACGAAGGCATGGAAGAGAGTTGCGGAGACGTCGTCGGGCGAACCCCATTTTTTGTTGCCGAACGTCATGGTGCCGAGGCCGAGAGGGCTGACCGGGAGGCCGGAGTGGCCGAGGGTGCTGAGTTGCATGTTGAGTCTCTTTTCGAAGTACTCGCAGGCGATGACTTACACGAACGAAAATCGTGTTGTCTATAGAGTGTACGGAACGTGAATATGGAGCGATGTCGAAGAGAAATCCCGTGTATTTCTGGTGACCAAAATGCGGCCTTGCACTTGAGCGGTCGCAAGAATGATCGCGTCTGGACTTTAAGGGCGTTGCTCACCGGTTGGTAATTGTCTGCTCTGAGATTCGTCTGTAATCCGCACGACTTCAAATCGTTTCGGAAAGATCCGGGTCGCCGTGTCACGCTCTGGAGTCGCTCCGGCCAGGACTTTCATCCAGGAAATCACGCTAATTGCTTTTCGGCAAGGCAGTCGATCTCGTTTCTCGCTTCGTCAATCTTTAGGTAATCAATGAGGATGTTGGAGTCAAAGAGCGGCCTTAAGGTTCCCATTGCGCTGCGTATCCTCTCCTGATAGGCGAGTCCGTCTTCAGCGAAGTCGGCCCACAAGCCAAAAGCTTCATCGCCTTCTACTTGCGGCTGGATGTCCTTTGCTTGCTTTGGAAGCTGGGCGTCCAGATAAGCAGACACTGCTGTTCTCACGAGTTCGTCGCGAGGAGTTTTGCGATCCTGGCTTAGCTTATTCAAAAGAGCGATATCCGTTTCGGAGATGTCGATGAGCGTTTGCATGGAAGACCTTTGTGCGCTGGACCTTACCACTCTCTAATCAGTGTTCCTGTCCAAATCCAATCGCTTTGAACCCATCCACTGCAACACTGCCAAAAGTTGGCTTGCCCGAGTGAGCCACTGACTAGCGGGAATTCTCGGAAAAGCGCGAGGTTGATTGTCGGTGAAGGTTCGGCTTAGAGCCTGCTCGACCCTATTCACAAATTCTTGCCTGAGGCCTACTTGTTGCTCTGTGACGTCAGGATACTTTTCTTTGTTCCAATATCCGAAGTACATCTCTAGTTCACCGTTGCGGCGTATGCCAAAGGCCCCTCGCTTTGGAAAGATTTCGGGGAACATAACGACGCAGCTTACATAAATCCACGATAGACGGCAGCCTTCAATTCTAGACGTATCCTCTACAAATATCTTTAGGTCGTGAGCTTGAGATTCTCCATGCGCCTTGGCTGCTAGCCAGAACTGCTCTTCACCGCGAAGCGGCCCAGAACTCCCGGATGAGTTTTCCGCCAACTTGCGCGCCGCAACGCGAACGGTCTCCGTAAAGCCGAACAACCACGGAACCACCACTCTCGCCGATGGGCCTTGGTACTGTCGTGCTTCGATAAGAAATATCTCCGTGTCTTGTAGTTGTCTGCTTAAGAACTCCACCATGCTGCGAAGTTCAAGAGGCGACTCTTCAAGGAAGAAGATCAATCTCAGCTTGGCAGACCGCAGGTTCTGCTCCACGAGTTTGAAGAAGTCTGAAACGGTCTCTTCGGCTTCGGGTCTTATCTCTCCAAGTCTGGCCTTCAACGCCGCTTCATTCCCATTCGCAACTTCCGCGTACGCCATCATCTGCTTAGCAGTCCAGTAATGATGACCGTTCGCGGCATATTCGAACATTTGCCCAACAATCTCTCGACGAGCACGACTGTCGTCACATCGTTTGCACTCTACTAATGTTGGGATGCCGTCTTGGTCTGCCAAGAAGAAGTCGATGGCCCAACGTTGCAGTCCCGTGGACGGGTCCGTTACTGGCATCTCGCGTTTGATGAGGACCCATTGACAGGGCCTTTCGGGATTGATCTGGTCGCCTAACAGCAGCTCCAAATTCTGCTCAAGCAGGTGCTGTAGTTCCTTGTCCTCACTTGAACAATGAATGCGTGTCATGTTTGTGGTCTTACTCTCGCCATCCATCAAATACACTTTACTCATCACTTACTCCGGCTACTCAATTAAGCTGTTGCGTAGTTCGGGTTGATGTTACTTGATATCGCGCCAGTTATCCCCGAGACCTACATCGGCGACGATGGGCACGGAGAACTTTGCTACGTTTTCCATCTCGTGCTTGACGAGCGCCTGCATCTCTTCGGCCTCTTCC
>CALMVK010000182.1 GCA_937873145.1 uncultured Granulicella sp.
CCGCTTCGCCGAGGCCTACGCCGAACAAACCAACGCCGACTGGAAGCAGCTCTGCAACCATCTCAACTCCATCAAGGAGTAGTACTTTTATCCGTAATGAACTCTTTCATAGGCAGCCTAGTAAGCGGGTACTTGCCAGGTAACGACCCGATTATCATAGGGAGATGGCTCGGAAGCAATAAAACTCCCGCACTCACAAGGCAAGAACACATATCATTAAAACGGCACAACGCATCGTGGGAACAGAAGGTTTTGCATCGCTGGGGATCAACCAGCTCCTGGGTGCCGCCGGCATTCAAAAAAGGGTCGTTCTATTATTATTTCGTGTCCAAAGAGGCCTTTGGCAAAGACTTGCTTGATTACTACCCTGTTTGCGTTTCGGTTTCGGTTCTGCCTTGTTCTTCGCTACTGCCGTTCCGATGCGCGAAACAGCTTCCTCATTGCCTCTTGGAAACGGGTCCAGGTTTCTGGACTCTCGTGGTGTTCGGGTTTCATAAATACACTCCTCAGTAAAGGTGCATCCATTGGGCCGTGAGCGCAAGAGCAACACAGACAATGCCAAGACCACCAAGAACGGAGGCACCATACCCAGACCACCACGCCAAATCGTGATTAACGTTCCCAATCCCCTCACCATCCGCCAACAGTCGGATTCCGATGCAGCACAGCGCTACAGAGAGGAAAAGGCCAGCCGCGACGCGCAGGTCCGAGCGGCTAATCGCCTGAATGGGATCACCGTAATCGGTGTAATCCTTAGTCTGCTCAGCTTGGGCGGTTTGTATTTGACGCTTTTGCAAACACGTAAGCAGTTCGCTTCGGATGAACGCCCCTACATGACGGTAGACACCGCTTTCTTCGGTGACCTCTCTGGCAATAATTGGACGACCCCGTTGCAGGCCAACCACTCGCCCTCACGTTGCGGTTGGATGACATTGGAAAAAGCCCCGCCCGGAACGTGACCACTAGACGCTACATTTTTTTCAGTGGCATAGCTGAACAGGAGATCATGAGGCCCGAGGAGAGCCGATCTACTCGGAAAACCAGTTTATATTTCCTGGCAAACCACAGTCTACGACTGCCGTCACCCAAACTAATCCGCGAACAAACCAAACCGCGATCACTCCGAGACAAGATTTGGTGAATTGGGATGGTAGTTACCCGATCATTGTTTTTGGGAACGTGTACTACATGGACTCGTTCGAAAATAGGTTCTGCACCGAGTACGCCTACGCACAACTCAGCCCAATGCGTAGCTGGCTGGACATAAGCGGCCATAACAGGGATAGCTGCGACAATCCATAATGCTCCTGTCCGCAATACTTTACACATATGCGTCAAGTATGTAGTTACCTTACTAAAGGCTAACCGATTGTCTGTTATAGAAACATATTCAGTAAGTTGTCATCGGTAAATCAGGAATTTTGGCGAAGCCAGACTTACTGTATCTGTCTTAGTTTTGCAACTAAATTACTTGCTTTGAACCTGAGACGAACTCACTCAATCCCAACTACGGAACCGTCACCACCGTCAGCGACTTCAAATTCCGCACCCACCGCGCCGGCCGCTTCTCATCCGCCGACACCATCTTAAAATCCCCATCCGCCCCCAGCGGCTTGCCGTCCACGCTCAGCGCCACCACCGCATCCCCGATGTGCAGCCCAAACTCAAGCTCCGCAGCCGAGTACAGCACCCAGTAGTTGTCCGTCCCCTCCGCCCGCACATAGCTGTGATAAATCTTCTGCGCGCCATCCCCTTTCAGCGTCATCCCATACTTCTCGAGCAGATCGCTCAAACCCACCCCCGTATACGTCTCATCCACGTTGCTATGGCCGTTGTGCACGGTCAGCGTTCGCTGCGGCATTGCCTGCAGGTCGGCCAAGGAAAGCGTCGCGGCCTTACCGCTCACCGTCACCACCAGGCTCTTCGATGGAGTCGCAGGCTTGTGTTCATGGTGCTCCGGCATCGGCTCCATCGGCGTCTGCTGGCCGTATCCGTTTATTGCTGCGCACGCACCCACTGCCAGTACCAAACTCCGGAATCTGTTCATCGCATGCCTCGTCTCCGAACCATACCGTAACTCGATCGCCTCATCAATACGGACACGAAATCCCCGGATATACTAAAGTCATGTCCATCGTTGATAACGCCGCCGCGATTGCCAAGGGAATGAGCATCACCTTCCGCGAGATGTTCCAGCCCACCGAGGTCGAAAACTACCCCGATGGCAAAGGACCGATGCGCGGCGCGCAGTTTGAGCAACGCTTCCGCGGCAAGCACCAGCTGCAACGCGATGAGAATGGCCTGGAAAAATGTGTCGCCTGCTTCCTCTGCGCCGCGGCTTGCCCCTCCAACTGCATCTACATTGAGGCTGCCGAAAATACCGAAGAAGTCCGCATCTCCTCCGCCGAGCGTTACGCCAAGGTCTACAACATCGATTACAACCGCTGCATCTTCTGCGGTTACTGTGTCGAGGCCTGCCCCACCGACGCCATCACCCACGGTCATGGCTTCGAGCTCGCCTCACTCAACGCGACCACCCTCGTCATGCGCAAGGAAGACCTCCTCGTCGGCATCCAGCCCGCCTTGCCGCTAGCCCCAGGCAGCAGCCGCGACCAGGCCGACCGGCTGCTCTAACCAGCCTCCGATCGCGCTCGCATCAGCAGCAGATGTACGTGCCCTTTCACCACCTTCACCCAGGCGCTTATAGACCACGGAGACATTCGCGCCAGCGTCTGGTGATAACGTAGGTGTGCCTTCCGCGAGGACTCCGTCAGTCGCCGCGACTCGTTCGAAGCCTGACCGTCATGCCTGCGAAATCCTAGCTGCGGCGGTCCGTGCGTCTTCACAATCGGATAGTGCACCGAGATCTGCAGCCACAGGTCGTAATCCTCCGAATACGTATCCGCCGCGAACCCTCCCGTCTTCGCATGCACCGCGCGCCGCCACATCACACACAGCCCCACACGGCAGCGAGGCAGCAGCGCGCGCGCCGGCTCCTCGGTCACCATCGGATACAGCACCTTGCCCTCCGGATCGATCTGCTCCATGTCGCAGTACGTCATCCCTGCCTCGGGATGGCGTTCGAGCTCCGCCAACATCACCCGCAGCGCATCCGGGTAAAAGACATCATCCTGGGCCAGCCGCGTCACGAAGACCCCCCGGCTCGCATCGAGTGCCGTCTGAAACGCCCGTCCCTGGCCGCCGTTTGTTTCCCGCGCAATCACCCGAATGCGCGCATCGTGCAGCGCCAGCTCCCGTAGCAAAGCCAGCGTATTGTCCGGGCTTCGATCGTCGACGCAGATCAGCTCAAAGTCCCTAAAACTCTGTCCCAGACAGCTCTCGACTGCCGCTTCCAGGTATTTCACACCCCGATAACAGGGCATGAGAATCGATACCCTGGGCCTCTCCGCTTCTGCGCTCTTGGCGTTCTGATCCTTAGCTTCCGGCAACAGTCCGTCGCTCCTGACACTTCATCCGAGCCGTAGTATCGCACCCATCGACGGTTTTCCTCTCACCAGGGCAGGGAAGCAGCTATCCCCAAAACGTGGGATAGCCTTGACTGCTCCAAGCACAGATTGCAGCTCTTTGGCTCTCTGTGGTATCTTCTATCTATTCCAGTCAGCTTCGGCTGATTTGAATTTCATGCAGAGTGGTTGAGGGACGAGCCCTTTGACGCCACGACAACCGGACAGAACAAACGCGTACCGGTGTCAACTCTCTCCTGGATAGCCGCTTTGCGGCGAACAGGGAACATGAGATTCGGAGCAAGCGGAATGGCTTAGCGTTCGAGCACCCTGAGCCCAACCGTAGACCCCGTACCTCCGTCCCCCTCCATCTGAGCCGCGTCAAGCCAGCCAGCCCCCTCCGCCCTTGAACCAAGGAGAGCTGAGCAATG
>CALMVK010000183.1 GCA_937873145.1 uncultured Granulicella sp.
CATCCGCTCCCCGCGCCTCCTCAGCTACAGCCCCCACCGCCGGCCCCCAATACTACGATTCAGGTAACGACACAAACGGGTTGCTCCTGGTCGGCGTCCTCAAGTCAGACGTGGCTTACTGTCCAAAACGCAAACGGAACTGGTTCAGGATCATTCACCCTATTAGCCGCTCCGAGTCCGCAGGCCGGTAATCAACCCGCGGTGGTTACCGTAATGGGTCAGACGATCGAAGTCTCGCAAGGCACTGTGTACTCGTATTGCCACCCGATTCCGCCGCCAGGGGGTCCGCGAAACTGAAGTAGCCCAAGAATGAGCAGTGATGGCAAACCTGAATGCAAAGGTGGTCTTGTATGAAGATGCTTTGGTTATCTATACTTACTTGTCTGATGCTTTTGTTGGGCTGCGGAGCTGCTAGCACGCCTGGTGGTCCGCAGCCAGTATCGTCACCTCCTACTTCCCCAAATCCCGCGTTGATTTCGTTCAGTGATGCAGTTCCAGCTGGTAGTTCTGGCTTCATGGCAACAGCTAACGGAACTGGTTTTACTCCTAATTCGACGCTGGTCTGGAATGGCTCTGCTCTTGTCACGTCCTTCCAGACGACCGGAATACTTTATGCGAACATTCCAGCGACCCTGTTAGCGGTTCCAGGGACAGCATCAGTCTTAATAAGAGACACGGTAAGCGGGGAGACCTCTAACTCGCTGACATTTGCAATACTTTCTCCTGCGGCCGTGGGAGCCTCCGTGGTCGCTCTTGTCAGCAGTAGCCCAAGCGGTGTTCCAGCAGACGGCGACAGTCTCATTGGTCCGGGAATTAGTGCAACGGGGCGTTTTGTAGTTTTTCAATCTGCGGGAACTAATCTCGTTGCGGAGCAGGTTATTGCTCCATGGCAAAATATCTACCTGACCGACACCTGCTTAGGGGTTGCAACATTCTGCCAGCCTTCGACACAGCTTATATCGGTATCGGCAGATGGAAAGTTCGGTGGGAACTGGCAAAGTAGATACGCATCAGTGAGTCAAGATGGTCGCTATGTTGCTTTTGACTCCGGAGCGACAAACCTCTTAACATCAATGCCGACATACTGCAATAGTACAAGTAACTGCATCTATCTCCGCGATACATGTATAGGAGCCACAAGTAGTTGTGTGCCAAAAACTATACTCGGCTCGGTGGTTCCGGGTGAAGTTGGTGCCAACGGTGCAAATCCAATTCTCAGCTCCTCAGGACGATATCAAACGTTTGCTTCTAATGCTCAGGGTACCTCCTTGCCTCAAGTTTACTTGAGAGATTGGTGCGGGAGCAATGTGTCAGGCTGTACACAAAATACAAGTTTAATTTCCGTTAATGGCCTAGGTGCACCCTCAAACGAGGGTTCGCAACCACAAAGCCTTTCTGATAGTGGAAGGTTTGTTGGATTTGTTTCTTATTCAACCAATCTGCTAGAGCCAGGGCAGACACTTACGCAAAGCGTGTCGCGAATGTTCGAGAAAGATACATGCATAGGAAGCACGGGTCCGTGCACGATCCAGACGACGGAGGTCGACGTACCAAATGGTGGGGGCACAAGTAACGCCGGGCTGGACTATCAGGCTGTCCCTTCTCTAAGCAGCGATGGAAGGTATGTAGCGTTTTCTTCTAATGCTACCAATTTAGTTGCAACCGATGTTGGAGGTTTCGGAAATGTTTATGTGAGGGATATGTGTGTCAACGTTCTATCGTGTACGCCGCATAATAGTCTTGTCTCGCTGGGTAATGATGGGTCGGTAGCAAACAGTGGTAGTCACCAGCAGTCTATGAGTTCTGATGGGAGATATGTTGCATTCACTTCGATCGCGACTAACCTGGTGTGGGGTCTGCCCTACGCTGCGGGTACTTGGCAGGATGTTTATGTACGCGACACTTGTACAGGTGCTCCAGCCAGCTGTCACCCAAGTACAGTGCGCGTCGCAGTGAGAAATTCACCTTCCTACCAGAGTGGATCAAACGCAGGAGCTTCTCTACCAGAAATAAGCGCCGATGGACATTATGTTGCGTTTATCTCTTCATCAAGTAATCTGACGTCAGTGGGTACGGCAGGCCATTCTCAGGTCTTTATATCGAGGACCGGGTTTTGACATCTGTTGTCACGTGAGGCAGCTTTTTGGGGTAGACCCAACATTGCTGTCACCAGGGGCAATCTGGCTACTGAACCTGATCCGTCCTAAGTTTGGGCAGCGCTTGTTTCAGCAGGAGGTTGGCTGCCTTTGCTGAGAACTTTTCTGGGTCGAAGTTCTTCCCGGCCCACTCTCGCATCTGGCGGTGTTCCTTGTGTCTGGGCTTAGCGAGGATGTCGAGCAAATCCGCGTAGCCGTAGGAACCTCCAGAATCCTCCGGCGGGCAGGCTCGTGCGCCGTCAACGACACGCGGATATTTTGTGTCCGGCTCTAGGAGAGCGATGTCTTCGAGGACGACCGAGTGGGTCCAGTTGTCGCCGAAGTCATAGGGATAGAGCAGGCTGGCACCCTTGCTTGGGAGCGCTTTCGACAGCTTGACGGTGCTGTCCTTGACGACTTCTCCGGGCAGATCGTAATCGGTGTCAGGCACCCCGTAGCGCTGGCCGCCGATCTCGAACTCATGCAGGTGGTAGTCCTGCCACCCCATCGCGGCCTGAAGAACCTTGTGCAGATGGGCGAGTGAAGTCTCACTCGACAGCTCGACACGCCGCCAGATGGGCGGGGCAATATCGAGCAGGAAGACGTACAGACGATAGACGGTCATCTTCCTTAAAGGGATCGGGCGGCTGGAGCGACCATGCGGTAGAGAGTGGCGGGATGAACGCTGAAGGTGCGTGCGACCTCACGGATTGAGGTGCCTTCCTTGAGCAGCCTCCGGGCGAGCGTCAGTTGTTCTTCGTTCATCTTCTTCGGTTTTCCGAAGCGTACGCCGCGTTTCTGAGCGTCGGCCCGACCGGCACCAGTGCGTTCGCGGATGAGATCGCGCTCGAACTCGGCGATGCCGGCGAAGATGGTCATGATCATCTTGCCGGCGTGGGTTGTGGTGTCTGCCCATGGCTCGGAGATGGATTGGAAGCGGGCACCGGCCTGGCGGATTGCCTCGACGATCTCAAGCAGGTTGCGGGTGGACCGGGCCAGACGGTCGAGTTTCCAGACGGTGACAACATCTCCGTCGCGGAGCTGATCGAGCATCCGGTTGAGTTCCGGCCGCTCACGATAGGCTCCGGAGACCTTCTCCCGGAAGACTTTGCCGCATCCAGCCTCCTTGAGGGCCTCAAGTTGAATGGTCAGCCGCTGATCTTCGGTCGAGACTCTCGCATAGCCTATCTTCATCTGAACCGCCTTTCTGCCCTCGCAAAATATATCGCACTCAACATGTTTTACGGAGTTTTGCGACACCGTGAAGCCGACTCAACACCGGGACGAACTGATCGAACGCTGGACGCTTGCGCCGAACGAGCTACTGCTGCTCATGACAAGAGTGGCCCCAGCTGTCTTGGCCTTGCCGCCTTGCTGAAGTTCTTCCAGGCGGAGGGTCGGTTTCCGAGCGATAGAAGTGATTTGCCGGATCAGGCTGTTGAGTATCTCGCCCAGCAAACAAAGGTTCCCGCGTCCGGGTTGGATGCCTACGACTGGAATGGACGGACGATTAAGGGCTCTGTTGCAACCTTTCGACATGGACTCAGGCGTCCGAGACATTGCCCTGCAT
>CALMVK010000184.1 GCA_937873145.1 uncultured Granulicella sp.
GGAGTCGGGCGGGCGGCGGCTCTCGATCGACCTGGCGGTGGACTCGGTCGAGGAGGTAACGCCGGATACGGCGGCGATGGTTCCGGCCAGCGGCGGGGTGCGCCTCTCGGTGTATGAGGCGGAGGCGGCGCGTCTTGAGCCGCGCTGTGGCGACCGGCTGGAGATGCCGCTGCGGATGAAGCTTCCGGTGCGTTACCGCGATCCGGGAGCGTTCCAGTATGCGGACTATTTGCTGCAGCAGGGGATCGCCGCGCAGGCGAGCGTCGGCGGGGCGCAGATGGCGGTCGTCGGGGTTGGCGAGAAGACGTGGCCGTGCCGGCTGCGGGCGGCGCAGGCCTGGGCGTCGGGGCGGCTGAACGGGTTTGCCAGGTCGGCGGCGAACCGGCGGGTACCGCGTGTGCTGCGGCTGACCGAGACGGACGCGCTGATGCTGGATGCGATGCTGTTTGGGGATCGCGCCGGGCTGACGCATGGGCTGCGCGTCGGTTTTGAGAGGACTGGGACGTTTCACCTGTTCGTGGTCTCGGGGCTGCACCTGGCGCTGCTGGCCGGGGCCTTGTTCTGGCTGCTGCGGCGGCTGCGTGCACCGATGTGGCTGGCCACGCTGCTGACGCTGGCGGCGTCTGCGGCGTACGCGGCGCTAACCGGGTTTGGGCAGCCGGCGCAGCGCGCGTTGGTGATGACTTCGGTGTATCTGCTGGCGCGGCTGCTTTCGCGCGACCGCGACAGCTTGAACGCGCTGGGAGCGGCTGTGCTGGCGCTGCTGGTCTGGTCGCCCAAGAGCCTGTTTGAGGCGAGCTTCCAGATGACGGTGCTGGTGATTGTGGCGATTGCGGGAATCGCCGTCCCGCTCACGCACCGGAGTTTTCTGCGCTACGGGAAGTGGACGCGCGAGGTGTTCCGGGAAGGCCGCGCGCCGCGAGGGGAGCCACGGGAGGCGCAGTTTGTGCTGATGCTGGAGCTGTGGGGGGAGGCGTTTGCGACGCTGCTGGGCGGCTGGGCGAAGAAGCTTCCCGCCATGGCTGTGGGCGTGCTGTTTTGGGCCTTGGAGCTGGCCATGGTGGGCGTGGTGGTGGAGTTGGTGATGGTACTGCCGATGGCGACCTACTTCCATCGCGCGGCGATCTTCGGGCTGCCGGCAAATATGGTGGCTTTGCCGGTGGTGGGTCTGCTGGCCGGGAGTGCGGTGGCGACGTTTGCGTGCGCGCTGGTGAGTCCGTGGCTGGCGGTGATCCCCAGCGTAGTGACGGCGGGCCTGCTGCATGGAGTGACGTGGGTCATCGGCAGAATCAGTCATCTGGCGGCTGCGGATGTGCGGGTGCCGGGACCTGCGTGGTGGGTGGCGGCGCTGGCGCTGGTGGGCTGGGCAGGATGCTGCTGGGCGGTGCGGCGGTCGAACTGGGGCGCGGTCGCGGCGGCTGTGGCGCTGCCGGCGCTGGCGGTGCTGGTTTTGTGGCCTGAGCCGATGGTGCGGACGCCCGGAACGCTTGAGATTTCGGCAATCGATGTCGGCCAGGGAGATAGCGTGCTGGCGGTCAATCCCGACGGCGGCGCGATGCTGATCGACGCGGGAGGACCGATCGGACATCACGGAGCAGGAGTGTATGGGTCGGGCGAGGTGGTGGCGAGTTTCGATGTGGGGGAGGAGGTCGTCGCGCCGTACCTGTGGTCGCGGCGGGCGCGGCGGCTGGATGTGGTGGTGCTGACGCACGCGCACACCGATCATATGGGCGGCATGCCGGCGGTGCTGGCCGATCTGCGTCCGCGCGAGCTGTGGGTGGGGATCGATCCGCATTCGCCGCTGTATAACCAGTTGCTGGACCAGGCGCATCGGCTGGGGATCACGGTGCGGCATGTCCATGCGGGGGACCAGATGCCGTGGGGGCCGGTGCGGATCTCGGTCCTCTCGCCGGCCGTTGGCTACCGTAATCCGGGTGCGCCAAAGAACGACGATTCCGTGGTGCTGCGGATGGATTACGGCAGGGCCTCCGCGCTGCTCGAGGGCGACGCGGAGAAGCCGAGCGAGGCGACGATGCTGGCCGACGGCTGGGTACACCCGGTCACGCTGCTGAAGGTGGGCCATCATGGCAGCCGGACGTCCTCGACAGAGGAGTTCCTGGCGGCGGCGGCACCCCAGGCCGCGGTGGTCAGCGTGGGTCTCAACAACACGTTCGGGCATCCGCGCCGCGAGGTGATCGACCGGCTGGCGGCGCGCGGGACGAAGCTGGCGCGCACCGATGAGTTTGGCCTGGCGACCTATCTGCTGACTCCGGATGGGAAGGTCGCGGAGGGTGTGCGGGAAGGGGGTCTGGGCGCTCCTGACTGACGTGACTGTTAGGATCGGCGCAGAATCCATGCAAATCGTTCAAGCCGTCCTGGGAGTGTTCCACCACTTCGAGCTGGCGCATCAGCTCGAGCGGCGGGGGCACCTGCGCAAGATTTACTCGACTTGGCCGTGGGCGCGGCTGAAGCGGGAGGGTTTGCCGCGCGCTCTGGTAGGGACGTTTCCGTGGGTGCATCTGCCGGACTATCTGCTGGACCTGAGAAGCTTCTATCCTCCGGCGGTTTCGCGGGCGATGAAGCGGATTAATCCTCTGGTGTTCGACCAGTGGACGCGGCTTGTCATTCCGCCGTGTGATGCGTTTATCGGGATTTCGGGGGCGGGGCTGCTGACTGGACAGAAGGTGCAGCGGCAGGGCGGCAAGTATATCTGTGACCGGGGCTCAACGCACCAGCGGTTTATGGATCGGGTGCTGCGGGAGGAGTTCGCGCGCTGGGGGCTGCCGCTGCCGGTCGAGACGCCGCATGTGACGGAGCGCGAAGAGGCGTGTTATGCGGCGGCCGACCGGATTACGGTTCCGTCGAGGGTGGCACGAAGATCGTTTCTGGAGATGGGCGTCGCGCCGGAGAAGGTGGAGGTGATTCCATACGGGGTGCGGCTGGATCAGTTCCGCAAGCTGGCTGACCCGGCACGGGACACCTTCGAGGTGCTGTTTGCGGGGCAGGTGAGCCTGCGCAAGGGCGTGCCGTATCTCCTGGAGGCCTTTGCGCGGGTACGCCATCCACACAAGCACCTGACCGTGGTTGGCTCTGTGCAGGCGCATATGCAGGATCTGCTGCTGCGTCTGCCGACCGCGGACGTGACCTTTCTCGGGTCGATTCCGCAGGCGAAGCTGGTGGAGCGGATGAGCCGCAGTCATTGCCTGGTGCTTCCATCAGTCGAGGAAGGCCTGGCGCTGGTGCAGGCGCAGGCGATGGCCTGTGAGTGCCCGGTGATTGCGACCGTGGCGACCGGGGCCGAGGATCTGTTTACCGATGGGGTGGAGGGATTCATCGTGGGCGACGGCGATGTGAAGGCGCTTACCCTGCGCATGCAGCAGCTGGCGGACGATGGCGAGTTGCGCGGGCGCATGGCGGCGGCGGCGCGGGTAAGGGTCGGTTCCGTGGGCGGATGGGAGGAGTATGGACGCCGCTGGGATGCGTTGCTGCATGCGCTTACGGGCGTTAGAAAACTACCCGAAGAGACTACCAGTGTGAACGGAATATGAATCGCTCTTCATTTTGCCAAGTCAAACTACGATAATCAGGTTTTACCAAACAGGAGGAGCGCATGGCGGAGACGACCGACACGAATCTACCCGAGACGAATGCGCAGGATGCTGTGCAGGAGCAGAAGCTGATCCGGCGGATGCAGATGATGATGAACATGGTGATGCAGGTGATCGCGCAGGATGGATCGCTGACGATCGACGAGGCGTCGCAGATGATTGCGGACGCGAAGAAGGCTGCGCTGACGATGTTTCCGGACAAGGAACTGGCGTACGAGATCATCTGGCGGCCGCGTTTTCAGCGTCTGCTGCGGGAACGCTTCCGCATCATGTAAAAGACTTAGCCGGCTGGAGAACCGGCGTTGCTGCCTGTGCATCCTAACCGCTCGTAGCCCAATTCCATTGACCTCCGAGAGCGGAGCGTAGTACAGAGGCAGCATGGCCATCAAAACGGCACAGGATTTTTTTGTCGACGAGCTAAAAGATATTTATTCCGCAGAAAAGCAGGCTATTCGGGCTTACCCGAAGCTTGCGAAGTCGGCGTCGTCGCCGCAGTTGAAGGAAGCTTTCCAGACGCACCTGGAAGAGACCAAGGGGCAGGTCGAGCGGCTGGACCAGGTGTTTGAGATTTTGGAGAAGCGCTCCTCCGGCAAGACGTGCGAGGCGATGAAGGGCCTGGTTGAAGAGACGTCCGAGGCTCTGGAGGAGATTGAGAAGGGGCCGATTCTCGATGCCGCGTTGATCGCGTGCGGGCAGCGGATGGAGCACTACGAGATCGCGGCGTATGGCACGGTCGTTGCGCTGGCAACAGCGATGGGCCAGGAGGAGATCTCACAGCTGCTGAGCCAGACGCTTGAGGAAGAGAAGGCGACCGATCAGAAGCTGACGCAGGTTTCCGAAAGTGTCAATAAAGAAGCGATCGGGGACGACGAAGAAGAAGAAGAGGACGAAGAGGGGGATGAGGAAGAGGAAGACGAGGCTCCTCCCGCGAAGTCCGCCAGCAAGAAGAGTGCGAGCAAGTCGGCTGGCAAAGGTAAGAAGTAGTTCGTGAGGGCAGGCGCATGTACCGTGCGTCTGCCTTTTTCGCTTGAGATGAGGATTTCTATGCAGAACCATGGGCAGAAAAGCACGGACCTGCTGGCGCGGCTGGCAGAAGAGCAGGACTGGATTTCTCCGACTGCTGAATTAGCCGCGCAGCACGCCGTTCGCGAGAGCTTCGCGGTTTTTGGGAAGCATGCGAATGGCGTGCGGTCCATCCTGCATGGCGATTGGCTGCATGAGCCGCTACATGCCGTGATGACCGACGTTCCGGTAGGATCCTGGACCGCAACGGTGTTGTTCGACGGAATTGGCGCGGTTTTCAGCAACCGGACCATGGATGCGGCTGCGGATGCGACAAATCTGCTGGGACTGGCTGGTGCTGCCGGCGCGGCGATCCTTGGCTTGAACGACTGGGCCGAGATCAAGGAAGACGCGCCGCGGCGGATCGGGGCGGTGCATGGCTTGCTCAATGTGGGGGCAACGGTGCTGTTCGGGTGGTCAGCCTTGGCACGGCGCAGGTACAGCACGCGGGCGAAGGCGCGGGCGCTAGCGGCGGCGGGCTATGTGATGGTCTCGCTGTCGGCGCACCTGGGCGGCAATCTGATCTATGAGCACGGCATCGGGGTGGAAGCGAGTAAGCGCTGGCAGGATGCGACTCCGCCGGCTGGCTCGTCGGAAGACTAGCCTCGGAAAGGGTAGCTTGAGGCTACGAGCAGGTCTGGGCCTGGTATGTCGAGGGTTCGGCGGGTTTCGAAGAAGCACTCGACGGCTGCGAGGACGGAGCTACCGTTCTTGGACTCGAAGATCTGCCGGCGTAGCGTAGCGCCTCCTGGGATGCCGTGTGTAAACCAACTGGCAAACTGCTTCATTTTGCCAATGGTTTCGCGCTGGGCCGATTCGCGGTTGCGCTGCAGGCGTTTTTCTTCGTCGGTCAACTCAAAACCTGGGATGCCAGAGACGATTGGGTGCTCCTCGAGTTCGTGGAGCAGCATGCCGAAGTAAGCCCGGATCATGCGGTAACGATCCTCGTCTGTGGCGCGGTCGTAGCGTCCGAAGGCGGTGTATTGGGCGATCTGCCGGAAGATCCAGGGGTTGGCAGGGGCGGCGCGGCCGATCATGACGGCGTCGCAGCCGGTCTGGGCGACCATGGCGACGGCGTCTTCCGGGGTGAGAATGTCGCCATTACCGATGACGGGGATGCGCACGGCGTCTTTGACGGCGGCGATGTACTGCCAGCGCGCCTGGCCGGAGTAGCCATCTTCGCGGGTGCGGGCGTGGAGGGCGACGGCGTTTAGGCCGCACTCTTCGGCGAGTTTCGCGAGTGGCACGCAGACGATGTTGGCATCGTTCCAGCCCATGCGGAACTTGACCGTGAAGGGGATGGAGACGGCGGCGCGGACGCGTTTGAAGATGACCTCGATCAATGGGAGGTCACGTAGCAGGCCGGAGCCGCCGTTGCAGCTGACGACGCGCTTGGCGGGGCAGCCGAGGTTGAGGTCGACGAGGTCGAAGCCGGCGTCCTGGCAGATGCGGGCGCTTTCGGCGAGGGTTTCGGGGTTGGAGCCGAAAAGTTGCGCGGAGATGGGGTGTTCGTCGTCGTAGTAGGTGAGGTAGCGTTTGCGTTTGGTTTCGCGCATGCGGGAGAGGCCGTCGGCGGAGGTGAACTCGGTCATGATGAGGCCGCAGCCGGACTGCTGGTTGGAGGTGGCGGCGTCGACGTCGCTGTCGGCTGCGCCGGGGGTGAACTTACTGGCGTTTTTAATGAAGCGGCGGAAGACGGTGTCGGTGACGCCGGCCATGGGCGCGAGAACGGTGGCGGGAGCGATGGCGACGTTGCCGATCTGGAGCGTGGCGGGGACGCGTGCCTGGGCGGGCATGGTGTTTTGGAGCGGATTGTCCCAGTGTTTTTGCATGATTGATGAAGGATGAGCTACTTGCGGATTCGACTTGAGGAACGGGCAGTCTATCCAGTTCACTCCTTCCATATGTCTTATTCTATTCCGTCCGTGGAATTTCATAGACTTCCATGCGCTTATGAAACATAGGAGGTGTAGCAGATCGAGTGATCGACACTTCCCAGCAGACGTCAGGTGACGTGCGCGTCTGTTTGGGGTCAGCTTAGGAAACGGAAGTTTACTCGCTCTTTTTCAGTGGCAAGCGTCGTGGGCACGGCACAAAGCGCGTTTAAACGATCGTGCGCCATGTATCACTCGCGTCGGTTGCGAGGTCCTCGACGTAGCGACGCTCCACTTCCGCGGTAAGGCCTGGTCTTCGCGTTGGGTCCGTTTGAGCTTCAGACAGCATCTTCGTCGCGCTTTGACTGGTAGATCTTCTGAGATCGTCAGACTCTCTCCAAAGATCTGCTCCCAAGCAGATGACAAGAATGTCATCTGCAAGTCATGGGCTCGTCAGCAACCGCTTGCAATACTTCTTCTGTGGCATTGGCCGACGCATGAGTTTTGCAGATCAACCTGTTCCGCGCAGCTTACCTTCCCGTACTTGAATGTAGCGACACAAACCGCCGATACCGAAGTCGCTGGACCCAGCAGACAACTATCTTTTTACCTTCCTTCTTCGCCTTCGGCCCAAGGTGCACTGTACCCAGAAAGCCGTCTGGCGATTTTATTCCGCGTCACGAACAGTCCTGAGGGATGACCGATGTTTAGCAGAATGTCTCGAGATCGGATTCGCAAGCACACGCCCATTCATCGTTCGCTTCAGCTCGCCGGTCTGCTGACTGGATTCAGCGCCGCAGCGATTGCGCAGTCGGTGCCGTATCCGACCTATCAGCTCGGTTTGAACAGGAATGCGGCCAGCGGCCCAGGCTACCCATCCACGCTTCCCGCGCCGTGGGTTGTCAGCAGCGGTCAGATTATCACTCCGGTGGGTACGCCGGTCTATCTAGGGACCACTACCCGCGCCAAGGCCATCGCGCTCAACCCTACCGGCAATCACACTGCGGCCGTCCTGCAGATGGGCGCTCCCCAGGCCGTGACCATCTTCAACACGCAGACCGGTGCCGTGCTGCAGACGTACTCAGCCAACGCCGGCAAGGACAAGGATGGCAGCAGTACCGGCATCACCTACTCGCCCAACGGCAAGTACCTGCTCTTCAGCCAGGATGGCGGCTCCGGCGCAGGCAGCTTTGTCGGCATTGCCAACGTAAGCTCCACGGGCTTGCTCTCGGACTATGCCCACGTCGCCGTTCCACTCGCGGTGAACTCTTCGCAGGTTTTGACCACGGTCACCTGCTTCCCGAACTCGCCTCCAGGCACCACGGTCAGCGCTGCGATCCCATGCGGTCAAACGGTCTCGCTGACCGGAGATGGTGTCAACACTTCCTATCCGACCGGCATCGCGGTCACGCCGGACAACACCGCAGCCTATGCGGTGCTCGACAACAACGATACCCTCACCAAGATCGACCTGACCGCGGCGACGCCGGTTGAAGGTGCGCAGTTGCGCGTCGGCAACGTGCCGCACAGCGTGGTGATCTCGGCCGACGGCAAGACGGCCTACGTGTCGAATGAGGCTGGACGGATTGCTACCGCAAGCGACTTTCAGGGCTACTCCAACGGTACGCCGGTAGTTGCTACGTACCCGATTGGCTCTACGGCCAGCGGCACGGTCTCGGTCGTCGACCTGCCCTCGTTTACCGTCACTGCCACCATTGCAACCGGGCTGCACCCGACCGGCATGGCGCTGTGGGGCACGATGCTGCTGGTCGCCAACACCTATGACGACACGCTTTCGGTCATCGACACGGGCAACAACCAGGTGGTGCAGACCTTGAGCCTTGGCCTGCCCATCGGGATTGCCGGGCAAGGTTCCGCGTACGGTGCGGGACCCAACTCGATCGCGGTCGACCAGACCAAGAATATCGCTTACGTCGCGCTTTACAACGCGAACGCGATCGGCGTGGTCAACCTTAGCGGAGGCGGTTCGACGCCGTTGATGGGCATGATTCCCGTCGGCTATGCTCCCAGCTCGGTGGTGCTCGACGCGGCAGACAACGCGCTGCTGGTCGCCAATGACAAGGGCATCGGCACGACCGGCTTCGGCATTGCGCCGTCTCCGACGAAGACCGCCGAGAACTCCTATGCCACTTCGCACGGCGTCAACTCGTTCAACACGCACCAGGACCTGGGAACGGCCAGCATCGTTCCTATCCCGACCACCAGTACGCTAGGCGTCTTGACGCAGCAGGTCTTCCAGAACAACCACTGGGATCTTGCAGCCAACATCTTCGCGGCCTCCGGTGGCAGTCCAAGTGCGGCACCGCTAGCCATTCCGGCGCGCATCGGCGATCCATCGAAGATCAAGCATGTCTTCGTCATCATCCGTGAGAACCGTACCTACGACCAGATCCTGGGCGATGTCTCCGGTGGCAACGGTGCGGCCAATCTGGCGGTCTTCGGTGATAATGCCACCTTCGGCCGGGTCACTCCGAATGCGCATGCGCTGGTGCAACGCTTCCCACTGTTCGACAACTTCTATGACCCGAGCCGGCAGTCCGCGGACGGACATAACTGGATCGTCCAAGCCTTCGCACCCTACTCGGACGACATCCAGTCGCCGGACTGGCTGCGCGACTATCCCTCAAACGGTGGCGACACCATTGCCTACCAGAAGGTAGGCCACCTCTGGGACGTAGCCGTGAAGCAGGGCGTGAGCTTCAAGAACTTCGGCGAGTACATTGAGTACAACACCTTCCTAACGCCTACCAATTCGACCACCGAGCCCAAGTGGATCGACTTCTACAACGACACCCTGGCCTACGAGGCTGGCGCAGAGAAGCAGCTCTATAACGTCAATACGGTTGCTTCGCACTCCGCGCTGCCGAACCTGCTCAACAACACGGTGCAGAACTATCCGCAGTTCGACCTCGGCATCCCGGACCAGTTCCGCTTCGATCTCTGGCAACAGACGTTCAACGCGGACGTGGCTGGCGGCTCGGTTCCTCAGCTGGAGTTTATGTGGATCAGCTCCGACCACACGGGAGGCCCGCCGACGGCGCAGGCCATGCAGGCCGATAACGACCTCGCACTTGGCCGCTTCATCGAGGCGATCAGCCATAGCTCGATCTGGAGTTCCTCGGCCATCTTCGTCGAGGAAGACGACGCGCAGGATGGGGTCGACCACGTGGATGGACACCGCAGCCCGGGGTACATTATCAGCCCGTACGTGCAGCAGCAGGTCAATGCGGATGGCTCCGGCGCCGGCGTGACGGAGGACAGTGTCTTCTACACGCAGGTCAACATGACGCGCACGATCGAGCAGATTCTTGGGCTCACCCCTATGAACCAGTTCGACCTGACCGCGTCACCGATGACCGAGATCTTCATAGACAATCCGCCTGCGGCGAACTACCGGCCGTGGACGCATGTGGCGAATGGGATTCCGCTCAACCAGGGAGTGACTCAAACGGCGACGCAGACCATCCCGCTTTCGAAGTTCAGCGGCAAACCAACCGTGACCTCCGCAGTCCGTGGTCTGTCCGACAGTCCGACGCAGTCGCTTCTGACAGCGAAGGCAAGCGTTGCTCCAAGCTCCACGGAGAGCGCTGCGGTGAAGGCACTGCGGGCCGGTTGGATGAAGAAGAAGACACAGATCTTCGCGGGAAAACAGCACATACCGGACTCTGAAGATCCGTCCACCGTCAACCACCTCGACTGGTACGAATCGACCAATTTCAAGGTCCCGTATCCGGGCGAGAAGAAGGTCCGTCCTGCAAGTGAGTTCAGACAAGGCGCGCCCGCAGCGGATGTCGACGACTAGAGCAAGTGGAGAGAAAGTAAACGCCCTCACCCTTTTCTTCGGTGGGGGCGTTTCTTTGTCTGCTGACAATTCAGTCCAGAAGTAATTACGAGATTGGCTCGAGTGCTCTTCGAGCCGGCATCGAAAGCGTGACTTGCGTGCCGACGCCGGGCTGGCTTCGAATCTCCACGTTGCCGCGATGCAGTTGTGCGATTCCTTGCACGATCGAGAGGCCGAGACCGGTTCCTCCGGAAGTTCGCGAGCGTGATGGATCCACACGAAAGAAGCGGTCGAATACTCGCGGGAGCGCTTCAGCGGGGATGCCTGTTCCCGTATCGGAGACTTCGATTCGCACGTTGGCCGCCTCCGCATGAACGCGCAGTGCGACGGTGCCTCCTTCCGGAGTATGCGCAACCGCATTCGAGACTAGATTGCCCACGGCTCGCTGAATCAGGGTGCGATCGAGTTCAGCGATGAGAGGCTCGCCTTCCGTGGCGCTGGTTAAGGTCACACCAGCGTCTGCGGCAGAGGCGTCGTAGTACTCGCGGACTCCATCCAGCAGCTCCGCTACGTCGACGGCCTCCAGCCGCAGGTGAGTCAAGGGATTCTCGGCCCGTGCCAGGAAAAGAAGATTGCCGATCAGGTCGGATAGACGCACCGCCTCTTCAAGCGACGACTCGAGCGCATCGCGATACTCATCCATTGTGCGGGCCCGCGCCAACGCCACTTCTGCTTCGCCGCGAATATTGTTCACGGGCGTACGAAGGTCGTGTGCGATGTCGGCGGAGAAACGCGAGATCCGCTCAAAGGAATCTTCGAGGCCGTCCAGCATGGTGTTGAAGGTCAGTGCCAGCGACGCCAGTTCCGCGGGGTATCCTTCTGCTTTGATCCGTTCGCCCAGATGGCTTGAGGTGATGTGGCGTGCCGTGGTCGCAATTTCCTGCACCGGGCGTATGCCTTGCCTCGCAATCTGGTAGCCGATGAGCGGAAAGAGAACGAGCATTCCCGCGGAGGTGATCCAGGACCACAGGCGAAATCGCCGCAAGAGGTCCTGCTTCTGCGACACATCCACGGCGACCTGGATCGTTACGGGAGGATCGTTCAACTTGCCTGAAGGTACGACTGCCTCGATCACCCGGAAAGATTTACCGTTTGTCCCGGTCAGCGGGAGGGCTGCTCCCTTATGAGCAGCCAGGAGCCGTGTCAGCTTCGGTAAGTCCAACTGCTCCGCCATGCCCGGGGTCAACATCCTCGGCTTTCCCGATGGATCCAACAGGCAGATATAGAACTGCTCATAACGTCTGGAGGCAGACTCGAGCTCAACCTCTTCATGCAGCCCGTCTGTGTCGTCCGGACGCTCGCGCAGCAAGGTGCGCACCACGTTCACCTTGTCTTTGAGGAAGAGCTCTGTACTTTTATTGAGCTCCGAGACGAGCACCAGATAGAGGCTCAGGGTCGCGAGTAGGACCAGTAGAAGTCCGGCTGCGGCATAGCTTGCAGTCAAGCGGAAGGCGAGCGTGTGCCAGACGTGGGCGACGCCGGAGGTAAGCTTACTCGGCTTCAAGAACATAGCCCGAGCCGCGCACCGTGTGGATCAGCTTTGAAGCAAAGGGATCATCGACCTTGCTGCGCAGCCGTCTCACGCTCACATCGACGACGTTGGTCTCGCTGTCGAAGTTCATGTCCCACACTGCCTCGGCGATCACGGTCCGCGACAGTACCTCTCCGGCACGGCGCGCCAAGAGCGAGAGCAGAAGGAACTCCTTCGTCGTGAGTTCAAGCCGTTGTCCTGCACGTGTAGCGCGTTGGCGAAGAAGATCGATCTCGAGATCCGCCATGCGCACCACATTTTGCGGAGGTGCCGGAATGCGGCGCAGGCGAGAGCGTACCCGCGCCAGCAGCTCCGAGAAGGCGAACGGCTTGACGAGGTAGTCGTCCGCGCCAAGCTCAAAGCCGCGTACACGTTCATGGACACTGTCGCGCGCGGTTAGAACCAGCACCTGCGTCGTCTTGCCCGCCTGTCGCAAGCCGCTCAGAACCTCCCAGCCGTCGAGTCCCGGCAGCATGATGTCCAGGATGACCAGGTCGAATGCGACCTCCTTCGCAAACTCGAACCCATCCAGCCCGTTATGCGCCACATCCACGACAAAGCCCGCTTCGCCCAGTCCCTTCTTGAGAAACTTGGCCGTCTTTACTTCGTCCTCAATCACCAAAAGTCGCATACACGGCACCTCGAGGAATCCTGCTTAGAAGTCAAGCCGCAAAGCAAACTGGATCTCGCGAGGAGTTCCAGAGCCGACGGGTGTGATGGGCGAAACGATCGCTGTGTTCAGGTTGACCGTGTTGATGATGCTCCCGAAGCCGCTGGTGTTCGCCGGGTTGAAGGTGGCCTGCGGTTGACCGAGCTGTGGGTGGTTGAAGATGTTGTAGAACTCTGAGCGAAGCTCCACGCGAACCCGCTCGCCCACGGGTATGGTCTTTGCGACACCGCTGTCGACCTGCCACGTACCCGGCCCGGCAAGAAGATTACGGGGTGCGTTGCCGAACGTACCGGCAGCCGGCGCGGCAAAGGCCGCAGGGTTGATCCAGTGGGCGATCGTTCGGCCACCTGCAGGGATCAATGAAACGCCCGGAACCAGGTTAGGCCGCAGTGTGCCGGAGTTGCCATAGGGCGAGATGGCGCTGCTGGGCAAGAGAACGTTGACCGGAAAGCCGGTGCGGGCGAGCGCCGTCGAGGTCAGCTGCCAATGGCTCGCGATCGCGCCCACGAGGCCGTTGCGCAGCAGTTCCTTTCCCTGGCCGAAGGGAAGTTCATAGACCGCGTTGCCGTTGATCACATGCCGCGCATCCCAGGTGCCGCTCGCCCACTCGCAGGGCAGGCAGGTGGGGTTTTGTGGCGAGATCTCATCGCCATCGCCGCTGCCGTTTGAGCCGTTGTCGATCTCATGCGTGTACGCGTAGTTGGCCGCCACCAGCAGCCCATGCGTAAACGGCCGCCGCACCGACACGACCAGCCCGTTGTAGGAGCTCGCTCCTACGGAGCCTCGCCAGCCGATCGCAGGAGCAAAGCCCGTGTACTGCGCGACGCCGGTCGCCGGGTTCAGCAGGTTGACGACGTTGGTATCCAACAGGTGCACGCCGTGGCTGCCCAAGTAGGAGAGTGTCGTGACAAAGTTTGCAGAAAGCTCCTGCTGCACCGACAATGTCCACTGCTCGGTATAGGAGTCCTTGCGGTCCCGTTGCTCGGCGTTGGGAGACAAGGTTCCGTTGCCCGTGAAGTAGGGCGTGACCGGATATGTCACGTTGGTCAGCGAGTAGGAGGGAACTTCATTCTTCGCGGGAAGGTTCTGATCGTCCAGCTGGCCGTCTTCGTGATACATGCCGAAACCCGCGCGCACAATGGTCCGCGCTCTTCCAGGAACCGACCAGGCCACGCCTATCCGCGGATCGAAGTCGCCGTAGTTCTGCTGGCCAAAACCGGCACCTACGCCGCAGTAGCCCTGCGCCCCGCAGGTGCCAAAATCAAACGGGTTTGCCTTCCCGTGCGCCTCATGGAAGAGATCGAAGACGGTGTAGCGCAGGCCAAGATTCAAGGTAAGCTGGCGCGTCACCTTGTACTCATCCTGTGCGTAGCCGATGAACCAGGTCTTGCGCAGATCGTTGACCGGCAACGCTCCGGTGAGGGTTGCCCTGCGGACCTGGTTCGCCGCCAATGCCTGCAACGAAGCAAAGGTTACGGTGCCATGCGTTCCGGAGTGCTGGTTCAACTGGATTTCGCGAATTTCCACGCCGGCTCTTACGGTATGCCGGCCATGCAGCCAGGACAGGTTGTCGAGCTCGGAAAATGTGTTCCCCACGTAAATGCTGTTGTAGTTGTAGTTCTCCACACCGAACCCGGGCCCGGGAGCCGAAGAGATCGCAATCTGGTATACCGAGCCGGTGTCACTGGAGTTAAAGGTATTTGAGGAAGACCGATTGAAGCCGAATTTTACTTCGTTCGTCAGGGAGGGACTGAAGACATGCAGATACTCAAGCACTCCGTTGATCGGCGTTGTCACTCTTTGCTGCAAGTCCGTCGCGGAGGCCGAGACTGGCTGGGAGTCGAAAGAGCGATCGTAGTTGAAGCGCATAAAGCCCGTATCGCGGGCAGAGAAGTGCTGATCGACCCGCAGCATGGCTGCGTTCTCGTTCACAATTTGCGTGCACGCACAGGTCAGCAGAAGATAGTTCGCGTAGTTCGGATCGTTGGGATCGCTCTGCGGCGTAAACGGCGTCGCAATCGTCTTTTTACCCGCGCCCGGATACGCGTTCACAATCGCATACACCGGCGACGTGTTCGGGATGCTCGCCTTGAATGCCGCGCTCGGCACAACGCCGCTTGTCGGATATCCCCATACTTGCCGATACGCTTCGGAGTCGAGATAGAAGAAGGTTTTATTGTGCACGATGGGGCCGCCCAATGACCCGCCAAACTGGTTTAATCGAAGCGGCTGCTGCTTCTGCCCGTTCGACGCCCAGAGCGGCAAGGGCGCGTCGAAGATGCTGTTGCGAAGATACTCAAAGAGGCGGCCATGAAGCTGGTTCGTTCCTGCGGGCGAGACCACGGCAAGCTGCGCGCCTCCAGTGGCACCCTCTTCGGCGGTGGCCAGCAGCGTATCCACACGGAACTCCGAAATCGCATCCAGCGGAATAGACAGCCGTGCCCACGGACGCTGTGTCTGGTTCACGACGCTCGTTGCATCGATTCCGTCATAGGTGAAGTTGCTGTCGTCGAGCCCGCGCCCGGCAAACCGAACCGACCGCTGGTTGCTGCCTCCAGTATCGATCGCACCCGGAATATAAGCCGTCAGTGAGGCCCAGTTGCGCCCATTCAGCGGCAGCTCATCCGCTTGCTTCCGTTCGATCAGCCCCGTCACCGTCGCCGTATTGCCGTCCAGGATTTCCGAGCCGGCCGAGACCTCCACATGCTCCTCACCGCCAGACACTCGCAACGCCGCGTTCAGCGTGCGCGTTATGCCAACGACTTGCCGGACCTCAGAGAAGGTCAGCGCCGTAAAACCAGCATGATCGACGGTGATGGTGTACGACCCAACCGGCAGTGCGGCAAGCTCGTAGCGCCCCGCCGCGTCGGACAATCCTTCTCGCCGCAGCCCAGTAGAGGTCTCTACGGCAGAGATATGCGCTTGTCCTAGCAGACGTCCTGAAGAATCGGTCACCGTACCTGTGATCGCACTGCGGTCGACCTGCGCTGTCACCGAAGATGCTCATAAGAGCGAGGCGAACGTAGTCGCAGTGCATATGAGTCGGGGAAAGTAGGAACGAGCAGCCTGCATCGTAGCCTCACGTGGTGACGTAACCCTAGCAATAAGCAAGCTCACTGGTGCGCAAGTTAGGACAAGTGACTTTGCTCGTGATCTTTGGACAGGGCGGGAAGAAAGATGGCAAAGATGTAATGTCTTTTTCCTCTACCCGTAATCTTTTCTTATCCGTATTTCTAATACGGCTTTCCTTACGGCTTGATGAATTCCAGATAGATTCCAAAATAGTCTTGGTGAGCGGCGAATTATATTTGCCGTCCTCACAATTTCATCTTCGTTATCACCCGGCCATGATAGTGTCGTGCCTAAGTCGAACCCGGGAGTTTCCATGCGCCTAACCTCTTACTTCACAGCTCTGGTCTTAGCGTCGGCGAGCCTTGCCGCGCGTTGTGACACCTTCAACTTCAGCTTCGGCAACGCTTCCACTCCATACAGTGGGTCTGGTTATCTCACCACGGGAACGCTGCTGGCTCCAGGTGAGTATTCCATCGCAAGCTTGACTGGGAGTGCATCCATGACAGGGACCGGTTCTAACCTAACTGCGACACTTCTAGCTCCAGGTGTTTTCCCAACGATTCAAAACGGTGACAGCTTTCCTGCCAACGACAACACGCTCTTTGTGACAAACGGCATTGGCAGTCTGGATGGGAATGGTCTCTCGTTGATCCTGACGGATGGAGAGCAGATCAATCTCTACAATCCTCAAGGCTCCCCGGACGACGCTCTTTTCCTCTCGGCAAGCGGGAATGAACTTTTTGTAAATGCTCCGATTGCCATTGCAGTAAGTCCTGAACCTTCCAGCTTTGTTCTGCTGGGCACAGGTCTCCTTGGTGTTGCTGGCCTGTTGAAACGTCGCTTCTAGTATTTAATTTTTACCTGAGCCATCCCTTTTCGCTTGCTAGGAGCGTGACTGTACTCCTCCGGATGGATAAATGTTGTGGTTGTTGCGGGATGTTGTCGGCTAACCATCCCGCAAGTGCGGAAGATATGCTGTGGCATGCGCCGGGGAACCATTGCCTACAGGACCTGCATGCTGGACGCTTTTACCCATCGCTTTCAACAAGGGCTCAGCTTTCCGCACAGCATCTGCATCGCCTCCCACCAGCTCGCGTCCGTAGCCACTACCTTACGCCGCCGCCTCACCATGGAAGGTTGTAACGGCGTAGCATTGTTCTTCCCAAAGCGCGTCTAGGAGGACTAACCTCAAAGTAAACATTGGAATCTACAAGCTGGCTCTGAGGCTCAGTTTATCTATGCCTTCACGCATCGGTCTCACGCTGGTGGGAAACCATTTATAGCGACAGAGCCGTGCATGTCCTTAGCAAAGCACAGTGCGGCTTAAAGGTGAGGGTGGAGCCTTGGAGTCCTGCATCGGTCAGGCGGTAAACTAGATGGATGAGTCCCGATATTGGTACTTCGTCTGTAGCGCTAAAGAGGAAAGGTCCCGGTCGACCCCGTGAGTTCGACCGCGCCCTCGGTCTTCGTACGGCTTTGGATCTCTTCCGAAGTCATGGCTATGAGGCCGTGTCCATGGCTGATCTGCGAACAGCACTTGGAATTACACAGGCAAGCTTATATGCCGCATACGGAAGCAAGCAGCGCCTCTTTGAGGAGGCGGTTGCACTTTATCTCGACGAAGAAGGTGGGAGTACATCCCGGGCTCTTGCCGGCGAGCTAACAGCGAAGGCAGCCATCGAGCGGATGCTTCGTGAGGCAGTGAGGACCTTCGCGGCTCAGTTTTCAGGCCAGGCAGGATGTCTCCTAGTGCTTGGAGCGGTCAATTGTTCCTCCGACAATCAGGCTGTGAGCGATCATCTGAAAGCGCTGCGCCTTCAGAACTTCCAGCTTATCGAGAAGCGTATCCGTCGAGGAATACGTGAGGGCGATGTACCTGTAACGATTCCCGTAAAGGTCGTCGCGGGGTTCTACGCGACCACCCTGCATGGGCTGTCTGTGCAGGCAAGAGATTCCTACGCTCCGAAGGCTCTCCACGCCATCGTGGATTGCGCAATAAACGCATGGGAAGGGCTTGCCGGTCTGTGACTTCCCGGCAGAGGCAGCTCAAGCGTTTAGGCCACCATCGAGGGTCAAAGCTGTTCCTGTCACATTGCTGGTACCCGGTCCAACCAGGTAGACGACTGCGCCGGCGATCTCTTCCGGGGTCGAGAACCGTTTAAGAGCAACGTGCTCGCGCATCATGGCAGAGAACTCGCCTTCCTCCTTCGTCATATCCGTCAACGTGGGGCCTGGATGCACGATGTTGACGGTGATGCAGCGTTGTCCGAGATCGCGTGCAAGGCCCCGCGTAAGGCCATGCAGCGCGGACTTGGCCATGGCATAGACGGCTGAGCCAGGCCACGCAACACGATCTGCCAGACAGCTTCCTATGTTCACAATGCGTCCTCCGTTCGGCAGATGATGAAGCGCTTGCTGCGTTGCTAGTACGACCGACCGAACATTCACGGACAATAACGCATCCAGGTCTTCTAAGCTGAGCTCCTCAAGAGGACCGCCACGATAAATGCCGGCGTTATTGATGAGGATGTCCAAGCCGCCCAACGCCTCTGCTGCCTGCTGAACGGATGCCTGCACGGCGGGCGCGCTGGCGCTGTCTGCTTGAAAGCAAAAGGCCTTGCGGCCAGACGATCGCAACGTCGTTTCGACTTCTTTCGCGCGCTCTTTGGAACGTTCATAGGTAAACGCTACGTCGGCACCTTCGCTGGCAAGTGCCTGCACGATGGCATGACCGATGCCGCGGCTGCCCCCGGTCACGAGTGCTCGTTTGTTTTCTAGCTGCATGAGGCCCCCCCAGGATTCCTTTCTAGGTCTCTTGCAATAATAGACCAGTTGATCTATTTTAGTTTTGCAGCCGGCAATGTTAACCGGCAGAAAGCTTTTCGAGCACGAAGCATTATGAAGAGAGGATGTGTCTTTATGTCTTCACCGAAGCAGGTTCTTGAGCAGTTTTACGCTGCGGAGCGGCTGATGATGCAGGGAAAGGCGGGTTTTGAAGCGATGGCCGCGACGCTCGCCCCTGATGTGCGGCTTCACCAATCGCCCGACCTCCCCTTCGGGGGAGAATACGTAGGGCCTGCGGAATATCAGATCTGGGCCGAGAAGATGGCGGCCATCTTTGACAAGGTGGACGTGCAGGAGGCTCGTTCTTTTGAAGAGGGGGATGCCGTCGTAGTGGTTTGCACCCTCGTCACGAGAGAGCGATCTTCCCAGCTAGAGATGCGATACCCGATGGTACAAGTCGTCCACGTTAAAGATGGACGGATTACTGAGTTCCGGCCGTTTTATTGGAACGTCCCGGCATACAGCGAAGCGGCAGAGCGAGCTGCTGGTTCAATTCATTGAAGAGTTTAAGGAGACGATCGTGATTCTATGCGTGACTTACAGCGGCGAGAGAGCTTCGAGGTTCGACCGTGAATATTACGTTCAGCAACACTTGCCTTTGGTCCGGAAAGTCTGGGGGCCTGCGGGACTTGAAGCGATCGACGTTTTTTTTCCCGCAGATACCGGTGCCGGCTTTATTGCGATTACCATCTGCAAGTTCCGGGATGCGGCAGCCTACCAGACGGCGACGGCACTTCCTGATACAGCAGAGGTGATGGCGGACATTCAACATTTCACAGCGATACAGCCTGTTCGTTTTCAGCTCGCAGCCCTGGACCATGCCGCGGAGGACCAGGATGCCTAACAAAACAGCGATAAGCCAGGCTTTTTGGACTTTTGAAGGTCTGCCGAGTCTTGTGGTGACAGCAGAAGCCTCCGCATTCAGCATGGCGTCGCCTCCGACGGTTGAGCTTCTCTTGGCCGGCGGCGCCAAGGCAGACATACTCCATCTCGCGGACCATGGTGTACGTGGCAATGGTCATGGTTTGGTTTATGAGAAGAATTCAGATCAGGCGCTTCAGCCAGTCTTGCAATGGATAGAGCAAAACGTAGAAGAACGAAAGCAGAAAGGTGGCCACTGATGGCAATGCAGGTTGGATTTGTTGGTCTTGGAGCGATGGGAACGGCGATCGCCACCAATCTTGTGAAAGCAGGCTATGCCGTAAAAGCCTGGAATCGCTCAAAGATTGACGAGCTTAACGGATTGCAGCAGGTCGCCGATCCGGTGGACGCGCTGCAAACGGAGGTGGCTTTTACGATGCTCTCGGACGATGCTGCCATCCGTGAGGTCTTGCTCGATTCGGGAGCACTCAGCAAGGCAAAGGCAGGATTGGTGCACGTGGTGATGTCCACCATCTCAATCGCTTTCGTTCACGAGCTTGCACACATGCACAAACAGGCTGGGCTTGGATATGTTGCGGCACCTGTACTGGGGCGTCCTGATGTCGCTGCAAAAGGAGAGCTGAATGTCTTGGCGGGAGGGGATGCACAAAAGATCGAGCAGGTTCGCCCCTTGCTGGAGGCGATTGGAAAGAAGGTGTGGATCATGGGGGATGCTCCCGCTCAGGCCAATGCAGCGAAGATCGCTGCCAACATGATGATCACGATGGTGATTGAGTCTCTTGCGGAGGCGGTGGTCATTACTGAGTCGCATCATCTCGAACGTGCCAAGTTCTTCGACTTGATCCTCAATACGCTCTTCTCCGGTCGAACATACGACAGCTACAGCGATCACATCCGGACAGACCAATACGATCCTGGCTTCAAGGCGAGTCTTGGATTAAAGGACCTTGGGCTGGCCGCTTTGGCCACGCCGAAGGAGCTGCCGATGCTCAACGCTGTCCATTCAAGAATGCAGGAAACCGTGGATGCTGGTCTGGGCGGACGGGACTGGTCGGCCATGGCTAGCTTCACCATTCGCCAAGCCTTGGGTGAAGGGTGAGCAGTTCTACTTAGTGCTTATGGGCTCTGCGGCTGGACATTGCGGTGCAGAAGAGGAAAGCCGTAGACCGGTGTGTCCGACGAATGCACGGTTCGAACGTCTGGCGAAGATGCTTTCTTATCTACAGCTAAACCCGCAGATATTTAGCACCGTGCAGATTTAAAGCGTCTCGTCAAGGGTAAGGGCCTGGAGCTTGTTCTGGAACTCCTGGTCGGCGGTGGTGCGCTGGATGCGAAGCTGGGCGAGCTGCTGGTTGAGGGCGTTGAGGCGGTCTTCCTGAGCGTTGAGCTCTCCGGTATAGCGGCTGAGGAGGGCTTTCTCTTCGGGGCTGCCCTTGAGAGCTTTCATGTTCTCGCGCAGGCGAGCCTGGTCGGCGGTGATGGAGGCGATCTCGACTTCGCGGGCGCGGATCTGGTCGTCGAGGGCGAGGACGGCGTGATGGGCGTCGAAGACGGGCTGGAGGGCGGCCATGGTGGCGGGGCTGGCGCTCGCGTTGTGGAGCAGGAGGATGAGTTGGTCTTCATTCCGGTCCCGGAATTGATCCAGAAGGCGGATGTACTCGAAGTTGGTGTGGCGCTCGGCGAAGTGCAGGTGCCCGGTCTGGGCGGGTGCAACGACGAGGCGGAAGCGGTAGGCGGTCGCGGTAGTCTCCGTAGGTTTGGGTTCGGGGCTGCCCTTGCCGCCGGCGCCGGTAAGCTCCCAGCGTGGACGCAGAGGGTGCTCAAGGATGACGGTGCGCTCGTCGGGGGCGGCGTTGCGCACGTCGTAGGTGAGCTCGGCGACGTCGGTGGAGGTTTCGGTGAGGACGCCTTTGCTGATCTGGAGGCGGTTGACGTGATGCTCGTTATGATTGCCGTGCTCGGTCACATGAACGGCCTGGTCGGCGGCGTAGGAGAGCAGGCGTTTTTCGCCGGGGTGAATGGGGTCGAGCAGGCCCTCGCCGCCGAAGTTGCCGTTTTCGACGATGGAGAAGGAGCCTCGGTCTAGGGTGAGGGTGGAGCTGTTGGTGAGCCAGAGGGCGCGCAGGGCCACGGGCTGTTGCTGGGACCAGAGGGTGACGCGCTCGATGGGGAGTTTGGTTTGCAGGATGGGCACGAGGGCGGACTCGTTCTTGCGGATGGTGACGGGGTCGGTGAGCGAGTACTCGAAGAAGTCGTCAAAGGCGGAGGTGGTGGTTTGGGGGACGAGGGAGGCTTGGGCGGCCTGGGCGTAGTCGAGGAGCGCGACTCCTGGACCTCCCATGGTCAGGGCGCGGGTGTTTCTACCTCCTGTCCTGTCTTGTTCGGGGCTGTTTCTAGATAGAGCCAAAGCTCTACTCCCTGTGGTGACCTCGACACTCTGCGTGGTAGAGCCGACATTGAGCTGAAAACTGAGCTCTGCCATCTGCTGGCCATCGACATTGATCGTTTGGACCTGCTCTTGAAACCCGAGAGCTGAGACTTGTACCCGGTAGACGCCTGCTTGCTGGAGTGGAACCGTAAAGCTACCGTCATTTGCGGAGGTGGCGTTTGAGCGTGCACCGGTTGCGGAGTTGGTAGCGGTAATTTGAGCATTTGGGATGACCGCGCCAGTGGTATCGGTCACGACACCTTGAGTTCCGACTCCGGTAATGTCTGGTCTCTCGCCGGACTCGTGGGTTTGCGGGGTGAGCTGGGCTTCGGCGGGGAGAGGAATCTCCGGGCGGCGGGCGTAGTAGGGCGTCGAGAGGGGCTGGAGAAAGGATTGCGGGGCTCCGGCGATGAGGTCGAGGTGGACGTTGAGCCAGTCCGAGCCGGTAGTGTTGTCGACGACGGACCAGCCCTGGAGGGTGGCGGTTTGGGATCCCACCTCAGAGTGTGACAACCCCCTCTCAGACGGTGAGGCTGTCTGAGAGGGGGCACCCGGAGAGTTTTGGTCGGTGAAGAGGATGCGGTAGGTGGACTTCCAGACCGGGACCTCCGAGATGTAGGAGACGCGGAGGTCGCGGGTGCCGCTGGATGCAGTGGGGGCGCGGTCGAGCAGGGTGAGGTGGCGGAGGCCCTGGTTGCGGGAGCTGGCGAGGAGCTCGAGGTAACGCGTGACGTCGGTGTGGAGGGCGGTGTCAAGCAGGACGACGGAGGTGGCGGAGGTGAGCTCGAAGGTGCGGACGGCGCCGGAGTCCGAGACCACGGTGAGGAAGCGGCGATCGGCGGCTGGTACAGAGGACGCAGATCCCTCCACTTCGCTGCGGGAGGACAACAAAGGGCGGGAAGCACGGAGGTCGATCGAGAGCAGGCGCCCTGTGGCCGAGATGCCGGGGCCGGTGACCTGGACGCGGGCGCCGCGGATAGCATTGTAAAAGTCGACATCGGAGGCGTCGGTCGAGAGCGCGAGGGGTAGGGTTTTGAGCTGCTGGTCGAGGGGGGTGGTGGAGTTGTAGCCGGCTCCGGAGATGCGGCCTCCGGAGAGGTCGAGGGCGGTGAGGGATTGGAGGACGTCGTTCAGTTGAGCGGAGGTGAAGTCGATGGTAACGGACTGGTCTCCGGTGATGCGGCCGGTGTGCTCGAAGAAGCCGACTCCGTTTTTATAGAGAGCGACGCGGGTGATGGGGAGCTGGGTGGAGTTGGGTTGGGGCGTGACCTTGGTCGCGGGGTGGCGTGCCTGGGCTTGGGCGGTGGTGCAGAGGGCCAGCGTGGCGAAGGGAACTAGGCGAACTAAGGGTTTGCGCAAGGGTCTTCTCCTGAGGGTCTGTGTGCTTAGACCGTCGAGGGCGTCGATTTGTTCCCGATGAAAAGAGAGAGCGAGCGCAGAGGTAAAGTGGAGTATCGGAGGGCAGGATGCCAGAAGGCGACACAATCTATCGATCGGCGCGGGCGATGCAGCGGGCGATTGGCGGTAAGGTGTGTACGGGGTTTGAGACCGGACTGGCTCCGCTGGCGCGCGTGAACGATGAGACTCCCGTGGCGGGGCGGATGGTCGAGAAGGTGGAGTCTCGCGGGAAGTGGCTGTTGGTGTACTTCTCGGGTGACCTGATCCTGGTGACCCATATGTTGATGAGCGGGTCGTGGCACCTATATCGGGCGGGCGAAAAGTGGTGGATGGGCAGAGACCGGATGCGGGCGGTGATCCGGGCCGGGGAGGGCGATGCGGCCTGGCAGGCGGTGGCCTTCAACGTGCCGGTGGCGGAGTTTCATACGGCGCGGTCACTCGAGCGGTATACGCAGATTCCGAAGCTGGGAGTGGATCTGCTGGGGGGCGAGTACACGGTCGACGCCGGAGTGGCGCGGCTGAAGGCTTACGGCGCGGAGCATCCGGAGGCGGAGATTGCGGTGGTGCTGTTGAACCAGCGAGTGCTGGCGGGGCTGGGCAATGTGTACAAGAGCGAGGTAGCGTTTGCGGCAGGGGTAAATCCGTTTCGGGCGATGGCGACGATGACGGACCGGGAGCTGGAGACGATGGCGGAGGTCTCGGGCAAGTGGCTGAAGGTGAATGTGCTGGATGGGGCTGGGGATGGCATCGTGACCTACTCGGGCAACCGGCGGACGACGGGGTCAAGCGACCGAAGCGAGCGGCTCTGGGTGTACGGGCGGCAAGGGCAGGAGTGCCGACGCTGTGGGGCGCTGGTGGAGATGCGGAAGCAGGGCGAGCAGGCACGATCGACGTACTGGTGCCCAGGCTGCCAGCCATGGGTGGCAGCGACGGGGCAGGCGACGGAGGCTCCAGTGGGACGGAAGGTGAAGCTGCTGGGTGGACGGCGTCGAACGGGGTGTTAGTGCGGGTACGACTTTCGGGGGCGAGGTGTAGGCCCAGGTCTGAGGTGCGAGACCTGGGGCACCCGCTTTTGTGGTTGGGTCAGGGGATGTAGGCGACGCCAAAGGTAACGACGAAGGGGCTCAGGGTGTGAGGGCTGTAGTTCGGCCACTTCTGGGCTTCGATGTCGATGGCGCGTACGTTGATGTGACGCCCAGCACGGTACTCCATGCCGGCACCCAAGCTGAAAGCAGCGAAGGTATCGGTGTGCGGCTGCTGGAAGTAGCCGAGTTGATAGACGAAGCGCCCGACGCCGCCCATGGCTTTGACGTAGGCGTTGAAGCGATCTTGGTGGAGGACGGTGTAACGAGGGCCGAGAAGGAAGGTGTTCTCGCCGATATCGGTAGGCGTAAGCAGGCTGACGTAATGAATGTCGCCTTCGAGAGAGAAGCGGCGTGGGAGGCCGAGGTCGCCGAAGAACGAGACGCCTTTGATGAATCTTTCTCCGTAGTCAGGCGAGGCAAGCGTGAAGCCGACGCCGATCTGGACGGGGGTGCGGTTGGCGGTGTAGACGGCCTGGGCCTGGAGAGTAGCAGAGGGGATGAGACACAGAGACGCAGGGAACAGGTGCAGAAACTTCATGCGGAAGATGCCTCCACGGAAACCGCTGATGGAAGCAGCGAGACTCCCGAACGTGCATATCCCATAGGATGCGGTGGCTAGCTGCTTTGCATGTGGCAACGCTCTTGCCAGGCAGCGCGCATGTGGCTTCGTAGTGGGATGGCCCCCAATGGAGCGACAGCAGCGCTAGCCTCAACCTCACCGCAGGCTGCGTTGCTCCTGCCGGTGCAGCAGCCTCAATCTCCAGCCCGGCAGCACGCACACTACGATGGCTGATAACGGCGTCCACAAGAACGTTGGTCAGCGTGAATGAGGCCGACTGCAGTAGAAAAAGTACAACAGCGATCAGGGCCTCGCGCCGCTTGACGAGGGCCAGGATCTCTCTGAAGAATTGTTGAAGTATAAATGCGCTCGCCTGCGCTAAGCTCTTCTTTCAAGCACAGCAAACGGAGAGAGCCTATGGGAACTCTGATCCAACACGGCACGGTGATTCACGCCGACTCCTCGGTCCAGGCCGACGTCCTGATCGAAGGCGAGACGATCGTTGCCGTCGCCGCCAATCTCCCACCTGCCGATCACACGCTTGTAGACGCAACCGGCTTGCTCGTCATGCCGGGCGGCATCGACGTGCACACGCATTTGGACATGCCGTTTGGCGGGACAACATCGGCCGATGATTACCTGACCGGCACACGCGCGGCGGCCATCGGTGGCACCACGACGGTGATCGACTTTGCACTGCAGTCGCGCGGCCACACGCTGGCCGAGGCGCTGGCGGTATGGGATAGCAAGGCGGAAGGCAAAGCCTGTATCGACTACGCGCTGCACATGGCCATCACGGACCTGAGCCCAGCCGGGCACCCGCACAACGAAACGCTCGCCGAGATGGAGCAGATGGTGGCGCGCGGCATCTCCAGCTTCAAGCTCTTCATGGCCTACCCCGGCGTGCTCATGATCGACGACGGCCTCATGTTCCAGGTCATGCAGAAGGCCGCATCGCTCGGCGCGCTCTGCCTGATCCACGCGGAGAACGGAGCCGCGATCGATGTCGTGGTCGCGCAGGCGCTGGCCGAAGGCAAGACCGCGCCGCACTTCCATGCGCTCACCCGCTCGACGCAGGCTGAAGCTGAGGCAACGCACCGGGCGATAGCGCTGGCCGAGATGGCGGGGACGACAGTGTACATCGTCCATCTTTCAAACTCCGACTCCCTGCGCGAGCTGAAGCAGGCGCAGGCACGCGGGCTTCGTGCGCTGGCGGAGACCTGCACGCAATATCTCGTCCTCTCGCTTGAGGAACAGATGCCGGGCAAAAGTTTCGAGGAAGCGAAATATGTCTTCACCCCGCCGCTGCGTTTGAAGGCCAACCAGGCTCCGCTGTGGCAGGCTCTCGCGGATGGTTCGCTCTCTGTGGTCTCTACCGATCACTGCCCGTTTCGCTTCGCCGACCAAAAATCGCTGGGACGCAACGACTTCACCAAGATTCCCAACGGAGGCCCGGGCATTGAGAACCGCATGCAGCTCCTTTGGCACTTCGGCGTCAACGCCGGCCTGCTTACGCCCGAGCGCTTCGTTGCGCTGACTGCGACGGAACCTGCACGCATCTTCGGCATGGAGACGAAAGGTGTTCTCGCTCCGGGCAAGGACGCGGACGTTTTGCTCTGGGACCCGAACGCCGCTTATACGATCTCTGCCGTCACCCAAAGCATGAACACCGACTACAGCATGTTCGAAGGCTGGCAGGTGAAGGGCAACGTGAGCCGCGTCTACTCGCACGGAGAGCTTGTCGTCGAGCACGGAAAGTTCCTCGGCACGCCCGGCCGCGGACGCTTTCTGCATCGCAAAGCCAACGCAGGAGAGCTACTTTGATTGAGACCGCCACTGCCCACGACCTGCGGCTTTACAACGAAGACCTCGCGCCAACCACTCCCGCGCAACGCACCTGGGGCACGTATAACTACATCGCGCTGTGGTTCTCGATGTCCATGGAGGTGACCACCTACATGCTCGCGAGCTCGCTCATTGCCGGCGGCATGAACTGGTGGGAGGCCGTGCTGACGATTCTGCTCGGCAACCTGATTGTGCTTGTCCCGATGCTGCTGAACGCCCACGCCGGTACGCGCTACGGCATTCCCTTTCCGGTCTTTGTGCGGGCCAGCTTTGGGGTTCGCGGGGCGAACGTTCCGGCTTTGCTGAGGGCTGTCGTGGCGTGCGGCTGGTTTGGGATCCAGAGCTGGATCGGCGGCCAGTCGATCGCCGCGATGGTCGGCGTGCTGTCGCCTGCGCATGCCGGTTCGCAGACCGTGCTGTGGACGTGCTTTCTCGGCTTCTGGCTGCTCAACATGGCCGTCGTCTGGCGCGGCGTCGAATCCATCCGCTTCCTGCAAAGCTTTTCGGCACCCTTCCTGCTTCTCATGTCGCTCATCCTGCTGGCATACATGACCCATCGCGCCGGCGGCTTCGGGCCGATGCTCGCCGCGCCCTCGAAGTTCGCCACGACCGGTGCGTTCCTGCACTTCTTCTTCCCCATGCTCACGGCGATGGTCGGCTACTGGGCCACGCTCTCGCTCAACATCCCCGACTTCACCCGCTACGCCAAATCCCAGGACGCCCAGATCCTCGGCCAGGCGTTCGGTTTACCGGTGGCGATGACGCTGTATAGCTTTATCGGCATCGCCTGCACCTCGGCCTCCACCGTCGTCTTCGGCGAGGCTATCTGGTCGCCCATCACGCTGCTCGGCCGCTTCCACCAACCCGCCATTGCCTTTCTCGCGCTGATCTCGATCCTCATCGCAACGCTCAACGTGAACATCGGCGCCAACGTCGTCAGCCCCTCGAACGACTTCTCGAATCTCGCGCCGAAGTACATCAGCTTCCGCACCGGAGGCCTCATCACCGGCTTCCTCGGCCTGGCGATGATGCCGTGGCGCCTGATGGCGAGCTTCGGCAGTTACATCTTCGGCTGGCTGGTCGGCTACTCCGGCCTGCTCGGCCCCGTCGCCGGCATCATGGTCGCGGACTACTTCCTCCTCCGCCACCGCCAGCTCGACGTCCCCGCCCTCTACCGCCG
>CALMVK010000185.1 GCA_937873145.1 uncultured Granulicella sp.
CTCGTGGATTTCTAGGCTCGACCTTGAACGATCCTGTCTTCGATATCCACTACAACGCTCGGAAAGGTGGTGCGGCCTTTTCTGGCGCTAAGCCTATCCCGTACGCTCTGGTTGTCACAGTTCACGCCAAGAATGTGGCCGATCTCTATGATCGCGTTTCTCAACGCTATCGTACTCAGTTAGAGGCATTGCGGCCTGTAATTCAGCTCCCTGTGAAAGCCACCTAACGTGGACTACATCCCGATTCCTAACCCATATCCTCTGCTGATGCTAATCTCCCGTTCCGGCTTGATATCCAGGGAATGTGAGTGTTTCTGGCCTTCTGGCATCGAGTAGTCCAGCGCCTGCTTCGCTGTGATCGCCTCACGATGCTGGTTGTGGAAGGTTCCGGCTGGCCCGTCGATGTGGATGTACCGGCCTGTCTGCACATGTTTGTAGCTCTGGATGGTGCCACTCTCCTGTTGCCAGTGGAATTGCTTTGCTTCATGCTCCGGCAGGGCCTTATTCAACGGAGTCCAGCGCCGCAGGTGCTGGTCCATCAGCTCACGGCCGGTCAACTGTACTTGTTGCGGCTCCGGCTCCTGCTGAATTTCCGGCACGTGCGCGCTCTGATGCGAGACTTCGCGGCTTAATACCTGCGGCAACTGCTGCCGGTCGCTGGTAAAGATTTGCGCGTCCTGCGCGCCGCGTGAGACCGCGACGTAGGCCATGCGGTTGTTGAGCAGGTCCTTGGCTCGGAGCTCGGTGTCTATGTGGATGAGCACCCGGTCGGCGGTCTGACCCTGACTAGAATGGCTGGTCACGGCATAGCCGTGATCAAAGTGCGGATGCTCGCGAGGATCGAGCGAGACGCTCCGGCCGCTGTCCATTTTGAGCGTCATGTGCCCGCCATCCGTGAAGCTCAGGACGGTGCCCAGCTCGCGATTGGCGATTTTCAGGTCATTCGCAGGCGCAGTGAACTGGATGCGGTCGCCGACAGCGAACGCCTTCTCCTGGTCTCGGTAAAGCGAAACTCCCTGCTGCCGGCGTGGGTCGTAGGTAAGCTCGGAGCCGTCCGCCCGCACGATGGTGAGCTGATTGGCTGCGGCATCCACGCTCTTCACGCGGGCATACTCGCCCTTCTTCAAACCTGTTTCTTTGGAATTCCGCGAGTAGAGCAGCACATCATCGAAGTGATACCGCTCGGCCCACGTCCTGTCCGCTCCGGTGAGGTCCTGGCGGGGCACCAGAACATCTGTGCGATGCTCTTCCCTGCCGACGGCACCCGTTCCCTGCATCTCGATCCGGATCGCTTGGTTGATCTCGGAACGCGAGCGATTATCTGGCGAGACGACCAGCGTGTTCTCCGGCTGCCGTGCATACTCCTTGGCGATGGCAGCAATGCGTTCGGCCTGGTTTGTCACCTCATGCACCCTGCCCTGCCGTTCCAATCCCTGCACGGCTTCCCCGACCTGTCCCTTGGCAAGCTGCTCGACCACCTGCTTCAATGCTGCGTCACGCTGGCGCACGATCTCATCCAGCTTCGCCGTACGCATGCCTGCCTCCTGCAACTGCGCGAACGGACGGCCCGCCTCAACAGCTTCGTGCTGGCGCGTGTCCCCCACCAGCAGCACGCGGTCGTTCGGATGCAGGCGGGTCACAAAGTCGTGCATCTGCTTAGTGGAAGCAAGCGAACTCTCGTCCAGGATGTAGAGTCGCCTCTCGCCGGTATCGGCTTGCTGTCCTTTCGCGAGATGAAGTTGCAGTGTGGAGGTCTCGATGCCAGCCTCGCCCAGCTTTTGCGCTGCCCGGCTCGTCGGCGCGAAACCTTCCACGCGATAGCCGTTCGTCTCTGCTCCCTCGCGGATCACGGCTAGCGTTGTTGTCTTCCCTGCTCCGGCCACTCCATCCAGGCCGACGATCTTTTCATGGCTGGTGAGGATCTGTTCCGCTGCCTTCTGCTGCGAATAATTGAGCTGAGGATGACGACTGAAAACCTCTGTGCGCGACGGCTTTTCGGCAATCGGCGTGCTCGTCTCTAGGTGCCAGTTGCCCCGGTCCATGCGACTGACGATCTCTCGCTCCATGCGGTCCATGGCGGCGGTCGTGTACTGCCGACCGGCAGACTTGGGGGCGTGCTCAGCCGTGCGGAACTCCTCTTTGCCCTGCGCCCGTCGCTCGAACTCCTGCCGCACCTGGCTGGCACTCGCCTGCCCCAGGCTCCGCTCCAACGCCGCCTGAAGGATCGTCCGCTCGTCCTGAACCGCCGCCCTCTCAAAGACGTGATCGCGGGCGTAGGTCACCGCCTGCTGCGCGACCTTGGGCGCATCAGGCTCCTGGCCACGTTGTTGGCCGAAGGATCGGGACACTACCCAGTCGGCCTCGTGGCCGTACTCCGCCGCCAGAGTACGGTGACGGTGCAGCACCTCTTCTGGGGATTGGATTTCCTTGGAATCGCGAGTTCGATGCGCCGCAAC
>CALMVK010000186.1 GCA_937873145.1 uncultured Granulicella sp.
AGAATCAGGCCATCAAGACTGGCCCGCCAGATGGGAAGACGAGACGCTTACGATCCTCAAGCCGGAAAGAATAGAAAAGCTGCTCCTGCGCGTCCTGCTGCCCCATCATGGCGATGTTCTCCGTTGCTGTCTTCACGGAAACACTACTCCTCTCGCACAGCAACGGTTTTTCAACAACATCGAATGTTTATGACGACCTATGCAGGCTATCGGGCTCAGGTGAAGACCTACAGTGGAGAAAGCTGTCGCCTCTCGGCCCTGTGCGGGTTAATTCTCACAATCTGCAGCAAGTTACGCCTCTAGCACATCTCCAGCGAGCACATGCAGCATCGGGCTACTTCATGCCTGTTCTTCGATCACTTTCCGTAAGAAGAAAGTGCAATGCTCTCAAATCCGCATCTCGCATATTTTTGGGAGAGAAGGTGTGTCCCTCCTCCGAATATATGTGCATTTCACAGCGGAACTCTGCCGCCCCACAGAGTTTATATAGTTGGAGTGCGTTCCCGACAGGAACATTAGTGTCACGTTCTCCATGAAGAATCAACAAAGGAGGCATAGAGACGAGGTCACGATAATACCTGTCTGGAAAACTATCGTAGAACTCAACTACTGCGCCGGGTCCAGCTCCTTGGCTACCAATCGCCAATGCAATGGATGCTCCAAGGGAAAATCCAAGAAACTGAACCGAACCCGGTTTTACGTTTCGGACCTCCCTCGCAGTTACGGCACGTATCATGGAAATCCAAGCATCATAATTCTGGTCTGTCGATGCCGTACCCCGACCAGCTTCGAAAAAGTGCGGCAGAATCACGCGAAAGCCATGTTCAGCAAAAAACTTAGCTTGGTCAGTATAGAACTGACTCGGGCCGTTTACACCATGAAGAAGGACGAGAAGTGGTATACCGTCGCGCTGCATTCCAAATGATTCTACTCCTACCGTCTGCGCCTCTCTGGTCCACGCTGCATTGTCTTGTGCACAGGTGTTTACTACAACCGACAGACAAATCAGGAATAGCTGCGGAAAAATTCTGATTATGGCCAGCTGTACAAATAACATCATCACTTCGGCACCTTAGTTCTCATGCGCGGCCGTGTGCTCATACACGAAGACGAGGTTTGATCTGAGTCACAGGTTTCTTGAGAAAGGGGTGGCGCCGACGCTGCGGAAGATACCACTTTTACACCACGAACTGTTGATGTCACCTGAAGAGAATGCGTGCCAGCAGTTCCGTTGACCGGTCTAGGAAAGCTTATAATGTAACGCTTCCTAACATCCTTAAAAATTAAGTCCGTAACTGTTGCCAAATCGCTCTTCGACGCCACTAGGCTAATGCCTCCCAGAGACGCAGACAGCACATTAAAGCCCTCATTATCAGAGTACGCGTTTTTAGAAACGAAGGAGTCATCTACATACCTTACGACGAAAAGCGAGACTCGATATGCTGCAGCTACTATCTCAATATGTTGCATTATGTTTGTGTCTAACTGTCGAGTAGCGTTTACGACTAGAAGCAACACCTTCCACTTCGTAGTCTCTTTCATTTTCGCCATTACAGCAGTGAGTACTTCCTCCATCGCTGGTGGTCGACAGCTATCACCGCCTTTGACTGCAGATTGAAGCGTGATCACTGAAGTGGCATGAATTATTGCATCAGGAGCGTTTCTGAGAACAAGACTGGATTCATCTAGGGCGTGTATGAGATGGCATCCAGTAATGTAAAGCGAGAGCTGATCATTAGGTGATATGAGATCTTCCAACCACCGGCTCGAAGCGCTTTGTAAACTAGAAGACAGAATCCCTAAATCGTGCGTTTTAGCATCGACTAATATGGCAAAGTCTGCGGACTCAGACCCTTGTGTATGTACGAAGCTCGGGTGAAATGATTGACCGCCATCAAGACTTATGATGAAGTTGCTGCGAAGTAATCCGTCTACAAATCTGAATGGCGGTCTTAATGCAAGTACTGGGACTTCGATAAGGTCGGTGCGCAAATGCAGAGTAGGCGGGTCGGGCAGGATGTTTTGCTCGGAGCTTGGGATGGGTAGCATTAGGAGGGCCACACTGAGTAGCCCTCCAGCCCTGCATTTCCAGGAGTACATCAGATTATTACCCACTATCGGTCACTGGCCGTCAAGAATACGTCATAGACTAGACGATCAGAGTTTGACCTCGAAGCTACCTTTATATGGGATTTATACCGGAAGCTATTGCCATACTGATCAACTCGCTTGGCCTCTCTATAGTTGATCGATATGCTCTTGATCCCAGAATCCGCCAAAGTCCTCAGCTCACTAGGTTCTGACATGCCATTGTGATTAGTATCTGTCCAAAGAAGAAGGTGGGAGTAGATTGAATCTGCACTTGTAATAATCCATCACCGTTCCCACCGTTTGCTGGATCGTCATAGACTCCAAGAGCTAGGAACCCATTTGGATTGGACGTCTGAGGCTGTGGCGTGAAGTTTCCGAACAGCTCGGTCGCATTGTCGATGATACCGTTGCCGTTCCGATCCAAAGCAAGCCAGGCATTGCCATATTGGGGATCGGTCCAAGCGACCTGTGTTCTCTGACCATTCTCAGGGAAGTCGAAAAGAACGCCGTTTGCTGCATCTGTCAGATGGAATCCTCTACCCGCAACATCAATGATGATAGGTGACTCCCCACAGTTCCAGAAGTACGTACCACCAGTGTTGTCGCAAATGGCATTTGGACACGTCGGTGGCGGATTAGAACATCCTCCGTTGGGATTACATGAGTTTACACAACCGTCGGCTGAATCGCTATAGTTTGTCTGACAGGCCGGCGAGGTGTTATTGCGACAATCAGATTGTCGCTCAGCCATGCAGTCGTTATATTGTGTTTCGCAAGAACTTGTTGTACCTCCATTTGATATGCAGTCGTTGTCTAGTTGAGAGCACGATTCGCTGAATACCTGAGCAGATACTGAGGTGATCTTCCTCGTATACATGACGCAGAGGAAAATGGCGGTGATGGCGAGAGTAACGCGGAATATGAGTCTCATACACAACCTTTCAATCTACATGCTGTTTATAGCAGTAAGTACCTGCCCTTGTTGACTATCTGTAAGCTCGCCAACCCAAGTCTTGGTAATTACGCCCGATGAAGAAACGAGAAGCAGAGTAGGAGTTGCGTCTACGTGTATGTCGACCAAATCGGTCGACACAAGATTTTGTGGAGTAATCTGGTGTTGGGTCAAGAACGCCGAAGCCGTTTGTTTTCGTTGCGGTATAACCACGACAACTGGTAATGGGTGGCTAACCTTTGTAAGCTGACTGTAAAAAGTGGCGCTGCTGACGCAATAATGGCAGGTGCTCGATATTGCGATCACCAAAGTTGCTTTGTGCTGACTCCAATCGACGCCAGGCAAATCTATCTTCGTCCCAACAGGTGAAGCTGGAGCGGCATGTGCAATTCTTGAAGAAGACGTGCTGGTATCAGTTCTGTGACGAAGAAAAACGGTCAGAGCCACAACTGCAGTGAAGATCAAGGCCAAGTTCGCGCTAATTTCTACGATCCTACGGAAGCTATCAAATCGGCTGGATGGCGGAGGCGCAATCATAAAGACGATCCTCTCGAGAGTCGGCGTCGGGAGGGATAATAGTCGATGGGGTGTACATTGTCAAGAGTGATCTGTCGTGATGGTGGAACACTGACAGCCGCATTCTTGATGACACGACCAGTCATCTCGTAGCACTTGCGGATGGGCTCTGTTGCAAAGTTGCGGGGGGCGGAGCCAAAATGGGCTGAGCATGGAGGG
>CALMVK010000187.1 GCA_937873145.1 uncultured Granulicella sp.
CCCCCGCACCGTCCGGCTCAAATTGTCCGCATACCCCATAAGTTGTAGAGGCACCATCGGCCCCGGCTGCCACTCCGCCGCCGCCACGCCCAACACCACCCAAAGTGCGGCCACTGGAAACGCGGCCACCCGTTCCTTACCCAGCAGGCTCGCGCACGCCAAAACACCCAGCAAAGCCAAAGCCATCAGCAGCACGGGTAAGGAAATCCACACGCACCGCGCAGCCTCCAGGCGCGCCAGCAGGATTCCGCCGGCAAAGCAGATCGCCGCCGCCGCGAGGGGTGCTCGTCGGAAGCTCATTCGTTCGATCGCTGGTCTGGCGTGCATAGGCGTTCCACTCTGGATTTACTGCAACGCCTTTCTTCTACACCATCAGCGTCGCGTTAGAAATACAACTGTCTCCAGATGGAACGTTTGCGGAAACAAATCCACCATCTGGACGGACTCCACCTGGTAGGCTGCCCGGGTCAGCACCGCCAAGTCCCGCGCCAGCGTCACCGGGTCGCACGACACATACACGACTCGCGCCGCGCCCACCCGCGCCAGTGCCGCCGCTCCTGCAACTCCCAGCCCAGCCCGGGGCGGATCGAGCACCACCAGCTCCGGCCGTTCGCGCTGCGTCGCCTGCGATTCCAGAAACTCAAGCACCGGTGCCCGCACCGCGGTAAACCCAGGCTGCCCCTTCGCACCCCGCGCCGCCACCGCCAGATCTCGCGAAGCTACCTCTCCCGATTCGACCGCGATCACCCGCCCGCAGCGCTCCGCCAGCGCCCGCGAAAACAGACCCACTCCGGCAAAGAGATCCCACGCCAGCCCTCCACCTGCCTGCGCGCAAACCAGGTCCAGCAGCGTCTCCACCAGGAAGCGATTCACCTGGAAGAACGCCCCCCGGCTCACCCAGTACGCGCGCCCGCCACACGCGTAGTTCAGGCCGGCTGCACCCCAGGCCGCTCCAGTCCAGCCGCGCCGCACCCGTCGATTCAACTCCGGATGCAACTCCGCCCCGGCGCCGGCCAGCTCCGGCACCCGCTCCCGCAGGCGCTCGCACAGACGAGCAAACCCGTCCGCCGAGGTCCGTGCCGGCTCCGCATCGCGCAGAAAAAACATCGCCTGCAGTCTCGATTCGTCCCCCGTGCAAAACAGCTCGACCTCCGCCGCGGAAGCAAGCCAGCGCGCCGCCGGTGCATCCTCCGCAGCCAGCCCGAGTAAAGCCTCCGCCGCCCGCCAGAGCAGCGGAGCCGCGATCGGACACATCGTGATCGGCAGAAACTCGTTCGACTCCGGCCGGCTATACCCCACGCGGAATCCTTGTCCCACTTCCCTATTCTCCGGCTCCACTCGGAGCCGGATGCGGTTCCGGTATCCCCACTCCGCAGCCGTCCGGGTCTCGATCGCAGCTTCCAGGGAAACTCCCGTATCCGCCAGCAAACGGCCCAGAATCTCCACCTTCCAGCCGACCTGCGCCTCGTACCGGCCTTGCTGGTAATGGCATCCACCGCAGAAGCCAAAGTGCACACACCCCGGCACGATCCGTTCCGAGGAAGGCTTGACCACCATGCTCTCCGCGCCGCGATTCTCTACCAGCTCCCCAGGAAGAACAAAGGGCAAAGTCCCGCCCGCCTGCCGGCCAAACGCTCCCCCGTAGAGCGGCTCAGTGATTCGGCTGGTAACGGTCTCGGACGGGTCGAAGGCACGGATGGGCATCATAAGGCAGCAACTTTCCATCTTACTGAAGGCTTGTACAAAGAAAGCGCAATCCGGCTTCCTCCCTCTTGGCGGCGCAACTTTCTTCGAAAGATTGCGTTTATAAAGATGAAGTCAAACCGCAGCGGGTAACAACGGACAAACGCCAGCGGAGTACGTTAGCTCCAGTTCCAGTTCCGAGGAGTCTTATGAAGATCGTGACCAAGTTCGCTTTGCTCAGCACTCTCCTGGGTGTTTTGTTTCTTCCCGCAACCGTTCCTGCCGCTCAGGCTCAGATAGGCGTTGGAATTGGAGTCGGCGTTCCTTACGGCGGCTATAACTATGGGCCGCCAGCATGTGAGTATGGCTACTACGGATACGCCCCCTATGCTTGTGCGCCGTATGGCTACTACGGCTCCAACTACTTCTCCGGCGGACTCTTTATCGGAGCAGGCCCCTGGTTCCGTGGCGGATATGGCTTCCGCGGAGGCTACGGCTACGGTGGCGGCTTCCGCGGTGGGTATGGCTATCGCGGCGGCTACGGCGGAGGATTCCGTGGCGGTGAAGGCCTTCGCGCAGGCGGAGGCGGGTTCCATGGCGGCGAAGGATTCCACGGTGGCGGTGGCTTTCACGGCGGCGGCGGACGCCGGTAAGCTATCTCTCACTACTCATTTCGCAATCAAGGGGCTGACGTCGATGTCAGCCCCTTTGGCTCTTATCAAGCTGGATTATTTTCGGAGCGTTACCTTCCTAGACCAAACAAGCCGTCATTCTGGCACAGCCAGAGTCCCCATATCTGTTTCTACCCTTACCGCATAGCATCCGCTCACAAGCCAATGCGCCTCTCTCCTCATCCGCTCATCCATGCCGCATGTAAAACAGGCTAAGCCGCGGCAACCCACGCGCCTCCAGCAGCCGTTTCTGTAAAAACTGCTGCTGGACCTGCCGAATTTGTACAGCCTGCATCTTCCCCCGATACGGTCCCAGCTCTCGCGCGGCCTGTTCGCGCAGCATGGTCAGCTCCTCTTCCGGCGCTGCGGCCAGCAGCCCCGCCAGCAGCTTCTCCTCCAGCACCGTCAAGGTACGATCCAGCTCTTCAAGCCGCGCGCCGTGGTCCGTCGCCGCCAGCTCCCGCAGCCGTCGCGCAATCTCCGGCTGCTGCCCCGCTGCCTCGACCGCTGCTGCGTTTTGCTCCAAAAAGCCGCGAATCCGCTCCGCCTCAAACCCGCTCTCCGGCCCCTCCGCGTTGTTTCCGGAGCCTCCCCCAACCGCTGCTTCCGCCGCTGTTTCAGCTGCTCGCATCACGCTGGCCGCCGCCCACACCAGGCCGTTG
>CALMVK010000188.1 GCA_937873145.1 uncultured Granulicella sp.
CCTTCAAGACGTCGATTACTTTCGTGGAGTGCTGAACGAGTTGGGCATCAGTGTTCCTGATGTTCTGTTCACCGAAGTCAAGATTGACCAACTCGATCGGGTCGGCAACAGGACTGTCGTCCACGGATAAGCTCGACGTCAATCACCGCTGCTCCTACAGCAGCTGTAGCCTCTGGAGCACCTGAGGCTTCTAGGGCATCAGGTGCTGTTATTGCTGCATGTACTTAAACGCAGCCCTCCCTGTTCGCCCAACCCACAACCCATTCCGAGGTCTGAAGGAGCTCTGCTCCTCGCCGCGGTGCGCCTACGCACATCAGCAAAGAGGTCTTCATGCGCAATGCCGGTCGTCTAAAACTTGGCTACTACCCCCTTCCACGTGAAGAAGGTCGCCGTCTACGGCGCCTTCTCCATAGCACCGGCAGCTTCAGCGCGATCGACCCCTGCGTCGGTACCGGGGAGGCGCTGCACCTGGTCACCAGTGACCTCGACTGCCAGCGTTACGGCATTGAGCTCGACTCTGAACGCGCAGCAGCAGCTCAGGCTGCTTCCATCAGTACGGTTCAGGGGAACGCATTCGATGCTCACGCCAAGGTGGAGACCTTCTCGCTGCTCTACCTCAACCCTCCGTATGACTCGGAGATCGGATCACTTGGCAATCAACGGATGGAGTTCCTCTTTCTCGAGCACACCTATCGTTGGCTCGTGACGGGTGGAGTGCTCATGTTCGTCATCCCAGAAAACCGGCTGACGACTTGCATTCCGCTGCTTGCCGGCAATTTCACCGACTTTCGTCTGTTTCGACTAGAGGATCCAGAGTCGCGTCGTTTTAACCAGGTCGTTCTCACTGCCACCCGTAAGCCCCTGCGAGGGCACGTGATGGAATCGAACCGCGTCATGCTTCAACGGATCGTGTACAGCCAGCCGTACAGGAACCTTGAGGACGAACAGGAACCATATCTCGTTCCACCGACCCCGGCTGCGGCCGTTGCCTACCGCGGGCTTCCACTCGATCAGATTGAGTCGGACGTCATCCACTCACCGGCGTGGAAGCAGGTTGCCCCCTTCCTCCTTCCAAAAGAGGAGATGGCAACGGGTCGGCCGATCACACCACTTCATGGTGGTCATGTAGGCCTGCTGTGTACGGCAGGCCTGCTGAACGGCGTCTTCGGGCAGGGAGAGGAGCAGCACATCGCGCGGTGGCGGTCCATCAAGCACATCACCACGATCAAGGAGAAGGAGGATGGCATTGAGATCACTCGCAAACGTGAGCGCTTCTCAAATGAACTCTCTCTCGTGTACCGGGATGGACGAACTCGCGTCCTGACCGAATCAGCCAAGAACCCGGAGGAAGACAATGCAGAACGCACACCTACGGCTGGGGCAGCTTGAGTACGCACGCTCCAGCACCAGCATTAAGACGAACATCCGACTGCATGTCGACCACTACATGGGAGAGGCTGGGCAGGGACACCTGCTCAGCCTTTTCGGTGGAGATGCCGAAGTCGGCGCTGTGGCCGCAGCTATCCAGGAGAAGCATCCTTTCTGCCTTACCTTCCCGGACGGCAAGGTCGTCACATTCAACATGGGGCCAGATGCGTCCTGTTACAAGGGGAGCTTGCCAGTGCAAGGCCGCAAGCAGGCTCTCCGTCACCTTCTTGCAGTCTCTCAACCGCTACACGCCAATGGGACGGCCGGCAGGACCTTTTTCTTGAACTACGAGCGGTCCCTAGCCTGGTCGACGCTGGTGAGCTTCCTCGGTCTGCCAGCCGAACCACGATGGCGAGACTGGATCCTGGATTGGTTGGAGAGGGAGGACAAGCTCCAACCGATTGACGGTATCGGGTGCCAGCCCGTGGCGATCACGGCCACAAGGGACGAGATGCTGTCCTCGATTGCCACCGGCTTGCAGGAGGGGCGTCTCAGCTTCCCGGAGAAAAATGGTCCTATCCTTTGGCCGGGCTTCCGAATGCAGGATGCACTCCGTGGTCAGGGTGCTCCAGAGCTGTTCCAATAACGACAGAGATCGGGTGGTCGGCAATCGCCGGCCACCCGCGTCTTAACGTAACAATGGGCGAAGCAATCCGAATCATCTGGGAGAACCGCCATGATCTTCAAAAGCGCAGCGGTGAAAACGTTGGATCAAGCCACGGCTGTGCTCGATGAGGTGAAGAGTGCCTATTAGTCGAAGCTCGATGCTGGAACTCTGACTGACACAGACCGCGAGCGGATCCGTAATCGTCTCAAGCTGGCCGCAGATCTCGAGGAGCGGGCCCGTACCGAGAGTAGCTTTTCCTTGCTGGGTGACGTCGGGGCTTCCAGTAAAACAGTTCTTGAAGACAGGGCACTGGGCCATGACGAGGGAGGAGTACATGCAAGAACTTCGCAATCTGCGGGAACTTGCGGAAGCTCAACTGGCAGGTATTCACAAGATCCAGCCCGGGGCCGGCCGGTCATAACGATAGGTGTTGTTATAGCACCCCCAATCCTGCAGCATCAGGTGCTGCTATAGGTAACGGCCACAAGAGCACCTGATGATGTTATGGGGCTCTCTACACCGAGTTTTTGCGGAACCTCCGCTCAATCTCAAGTCGCACTACAGTAGCGGAACGATGGAGAACCATAGCGTGAGCGGCGGTCGATTGACCGGGATTGTGCGGCGTTGGCGGAAGCGTCCCGCACAGGCGGAGACCACGCAGGAATCGTTCTTTCCCCCGTTCAAGACCACTTCGCTCATGAGCAGCTCTGCGGCAGCGACCCTGGATGCTTTCCCGCCGCTGAAGCCTAGCCCGGTTCACAAGCCGCTTTCCGAAGATCCTGAACTGACACCCGATCAGGCGGAAGCCCTGCGCGCTATCGAGGCAGCTTTCGAACCCGGCGGCTTCTATCTCCTCACTGGACATGCAGGTACCGGGAAGACCTACCTGATGCAGCGCCTCACCAAGAACATGATGGCGAACAAACGCCGAGTGATTCTGAGTGCCCCCACACACAAGACAGTGACGGTGCTTGCCCGCAAGCTGGCCGAGGCCAAGATCGAAGGCGTGACATGCCGCACGATCCATAGCGTGCTCAGCCTGAAAGCCAGGCCCAGACGGACCGGCTCGTGTTCCAGCGTGACCGAGGAGCGGAGCCTGTCACGGCCGACCTCGTGGTGGTGGACGAGTGCAGCATGGTGGACGAGGACCTGTTCCGCCATATCAAGCGCCATCTTCCAAACGCCTTCGTGCTTTTTGTTGGCGATCCAGCGCAGCTGCCGCCTGTCGGAGAGGCTGAAAGTCAGACCTTTCGCACGCAGAATCGATCGCACCTGACCACGATCGTTCGTCAAGCAGCCGGCAACCCGATCCTCGCGGCCGCCGGTATCATCCGTAAC
>CALMVK010000189.1:0-8566 GCA_937873145.1 uncultured Granulicella sp.
GGTGGTGATTTCGACGATGTCGCCGTTGCGCAGCTTGGTGCGGAGTGGGACGATGCGGCCGTTTACCTTGGCGCCCACGGTAGTGTTGCCGACCTCGGTATGAATGGCGTAGGCGAAGTCGATGGGACTGGCTTCCTTGGGCAGGACGACGACTTTGCCTTTGGGCGTGAAGGTGTAAACCTCCTCCGGGTACAGGTCGATTTTGAGGGTCGACATGAACTCATTGGGGTCGGACATCTCGCGCTGCCACTCCATGAGCTGGCGCACCCAGGCGAGGCGCTGCTCGTCCTTGGCGGAGACGACGTCGCCGGCCTTGTACTTCCAGTGCGCGGCGATGCCCTCCTCGGCGATGCGATGCATCTCCTCGGTGCGGATCTGGACTTCAAACTGGTGGCCGCCGGGAGCGATCAGGGTGGTATGCAGGGACTGATAGAGATTGGGACGCGGCATCGCGATGAAGTCCTTGATGCGGCCGGGAACGGGACGCCACTGTGCGTGCAGCAGGCCCAAGACGGCGTAGCACTCGGCGACGGTGTGGCAGATGACGCGGATGGCGAGCAGATCGTAGACCTGCTCGACGGGAATTTTTTGCGCGACGAGCTTTTGCTGGATGGAGTAGAGGCGCTTGATGCGGGATTCGACATGGGCCTGGACGCCGGACTCAGCGAGCTTGGCCTGCAGCGTGGCGACGATGCTGGCCAGGAAGTCCTCGTTGGCGTTGCGGAGAGACTCGACCTCCTGCGCAACCTGAATGTAGGCGTAAGGATCGGTGTAGCGGAAGGCAAGGTCTTCGAGCTCGCCGCGCAGCTTGCCCATGCCAAGACGATGCGCGAGGGGCGCGTAGATGTCGAGGGTTTCGCGGGCGATCTTCTGCTGCTTCTCAGGCTTCAGGTGCTCGAGCGTACGCATATTGTGCAGGCGGTCGGCGAGCTTGATGAGCACGACGCGGACGTCCGTGACCATCGCGAGCAGCATCTTGCGGATGTTCTCGGCCTGATGGTCTTCGCGATTGGCGAACTTGATTCTGTCTAGCTTGGTGACGCCTTCAACGATGTGGGCGACCTGGTCGTTGAAGCGCTTGGCGATCTCAGGCGAGGTGACGTCGGTGTCTTCGACCGCGTCGTGGAGCAGGCCGGCAGCAATGGCGGTCGAATCCATCTTCATGTCGGCGAGGATCTGGCAGACCTCAAGCGGGTGGATGATGTAAGGCTCGCCGGACGCGCGGAACTGGCCGGTGTGCTGCTGGATGCAGAACTCCCAGGCGCGTCGGATGAGGTCGAGGTCGTCGTTGGGGCGGTTCTGGTGGACGGTAGCAAGGAGCTTGTCGAAGCGCGCTTCGATAGAGTTATCTGAGGTTGGGGTAGGGTCGGGGAAAGGAGGCGTGGAGGGCAACGGAGCGAAGACGCCGGAAGGCTCTGCCAGGCTTTGGAGCGGGCCTCCCGTGGTAGGAAGTTCAGGCGGAGGAACCTGGAGGGCGGCTTCAAGGTCAATTCCGGCGACACTGTCGGCAGGCTGCGCAGACGTGCCTAGGGTAAGAGCCGGTGTGGAATGACCAGCGGTCGAAAACGCCGGCTGAGAGCTTGCCATAGCATATTATAGGCCGTGGCGATGAGGCGGAGAGCGAAGGCCGGCAGCGGCTAGCGTTTATGCGGAGAACAAACACGAAGACGAAGGAGTGATTTAGCTGCGTTTTTCGAAAGAGTCCATGCGAGCTTCCAGCCTGCCGGTTAGATGGTAGAACTGACGAAGATCAGCGTCAATGCGCCCGAGGTGGTCCTCTACCCGGCTAAAGTTGGCCTTCATATCGGACCGCAGATCTTTAATCTCTGCGCGAAGATCGCGGCTATCGTTTCGCCCAAAGAGAATACCCGCGAGGATCGCAATGAGCGGAATTCCCACGATCACGACATCATGCATGTTTTCTCCTCGAACAAAGCGCTCTGGTGAAAATCCTACCAAAATCGAGGGTAAGACCTTTGTGAATCCTAAGATCGCGGCTGAGCAGGTTTAAACGGTAAGGACGCGGTAAGACCGCGCCTCTTACCTTGACGAGACATGCCCTTTAGTGAGCGGCCCACTCAATCTTCGTCAGATCAATACCTTCCTTGACCATCTCGTAGAGCGGGCTCATCTCGCGGAGATGGTGGACAATGGTGATTATTTTGTCGGAGACATAGTCGACTTCGGCCTTGTTATTGAAGCGGCCCAAACCGAAACGAATACTCGAGTGGGCTACGTCGTCGCCGAGGCCGAGCGCCTTGAGAACGTAACTGGGTTCGAGGGTGGCACTGGTGCAGGCCGAGCCGGAGCTGACGGCGATGTCGTTGATGCCCATCAGTAGCGATTCCCCTTCAACGTGAACGAAGCTCATATTGAGGTTGCCGGGCAGGTGGTGGTCCATATTTCCGTTAACGTGGAGATAGTCGAGCGCGTTCTCAAATTTCTGTTTGAGGTAGTCACGCAACTCTTTTAGGCGGGCGGTCTCGGCAGCCATCTCTTCGCCGGCGATCTCGCAAGCTTTGCCCAGGCCGACGATACCGGGAACATTCAATGTTCCAGAACGCATGCCGCGCTCATGGCCTCCGCCATTGATCTGCTCGGTAATCTGCACGCGAGGGTTGCGGCGGCGAACATAAAGCGCACCCACTCCCTTGGGTCCGTAGATCTTGTGCGCGGTCATCGAGAGCACGTCGATGTTGTCCGCCTGCACGTTGACTGGAATTTTACCAACCGCCTGCACGGCATCGGTATGGAAGAGGATGCCACGCTCGTGGCAGAGCTTGCCTATCTCCTGAACGGGTTGCACGACGCCAATCTCGTTATTGGCGTACATGATCGTAACGAGAATGGTCTTGTCCGTTATGGCAGCTTTGAGCGCGTCTATTGAAATAAGGCCGTCTTCCTGCACCGGCAGATAGGTGACGTCGAAGCCCTGGCGCTCCAACTTCTTGCAGGTATCGAGCACCGCCTTGTGCTCAGTCACTTGAGTGATGACGTGGTTGCCTTTTTCGCGGTACATCTCGGCTATACCTTTAATAGCGAGGTTGTTCGACTCTGTCGCGCCGGAGGTAAAGATGATCTCCTTGGGCGTGCAGCCGATTAGCTTCGAGATCTGCTCGCGAGCCTTATCAACGGCCTGCTCCGCCTCCCAGCCGAACTGGTGATTGCGGCTGGCGGCGTTGCCGAAGATCGTGCCAAAGTAGGGCAGCATGGCTTCGAGGACACGCGGATCCATCGGCGTCGTGGCGTGGTTGTCCATGTAAATCGGCAGGCGAACGCCAGCGGGCAGCGGCTCGCTTGACTCGGTGATGACGACGCCGTTATGGGTCATGTCGGCGGTCTGTTCCATTTGGTTCGCGGTTTGCTCGGTCATGATGCGGCTCCTGGCAATACTGAAAGCGTAGTTCAAAAGTTCGTAGGCGTAGGCTAAACCGCGATCGTAATCAGACCACTTCCAAGGGAAGCAGTTTGCTCGGCACTGTGTTCCGGTGCTTCGATCAGATCGGCAATCCGGATGGCACTCAGCAGGTCCTTGATGGAGTCGCTTACCTTACGCAATGGTTCTTTGATGGTGCAATGGCCGGCAAGGTCGCAGGCTCCGTGAATCGTGATGCAACTGGTGATAAAAAGCGGCCCGTCGATTGCGCGTATGACTTCAAACGCGGAGATGGCGGAGGCAGGCCGAGAGAGAGAGTAGCCTCCGTTGGTACCAGCAGTAGAGACAAGGAGTCCGGCGCGGGTGAGTACTTGCAGGATCTTTGCCAACAGTTGTGGTGGGATATGGTAGGCGTCGGCAATATCTTTCGCCGATTGCGCACGTACGGATGGACTGTTCCCAGTTTCCCCCATTTTAGGCACGGCTGCATGCTCGGCCAGATACTTCATAGCCATCAGACCGTAATCGGCTTTTCGAGTAAGACGGAGCATAGGCTTCGGTGCGGTATGGGTAAAACCGTCCCGTCTTACGTAGTGTACGTGCGGGCAGGAGAGGCTGCAAGACCAGTTTGCCTATGGCCACGGGCCGGCAAACCGTGTCTACCCGGTTAGGACGAAAGGTCAATCTGTGACCGCTGGACGACAGTTGTGCGTTGAGCATACTATGGTGCCGCTCTGGAAGTAACACTCCCGACTTCCCGCTCTTTCACCGCTTTCAGCTGCGGAGAGCACGATTCCAGCTGAAAGATATAACCTTCGACTCCTCTGGAGGAGACATGGATTCGCCCTTCTTGAAACGCAACATATATAGGACAACAGTATTGACCTTGCTGACGCTGGCCGGGCCTGCGATGGCGCAGACTGCTGGTGCAGGCAAAACTCTCGCTCCGGGCACCCGTTTCTATGTTCCACCACCAGCCAGCGGCTCGGCGCAGCAGGTTTTTTCGCTGCTGGTGAAAGGTAATTTCAAGGGTGCTGAACTGATCAGTGCCATGGAACTGACGCCGCAGGCAGTGTGGTTGGCTAGTGGAACGCCCGCACAGGTGCTGGCGACGGTCACGCAGACGATGCAGGGAGCCGCACGGCAGGGCACAATCCCGCTGTTTGTGGTGTACAACATTCCGGGTCGCGACTGCGGCAGCTACTCCGCGGGAGGCGCGCAGACCACGGCGGATTACCAGACGTGGATCAACGCGGTGGCCCAGGGTATCGGCAGCGGGAAGGCTGTGATTGCGCTCGAACCGGATGCGGTGGCAAACCTGCCTAGCGACTGCGGCTACGATCCGGCCGTGGTCAACATCCCGCAGGCGACGGCGGACCGTTATACGCAGCTCAAGTCTGCGCTGACGACGCTTGAAGCGGGCGCTGGCACCAGTGTGTATATGGATGGGGGCAACAGTGCGTGGCAGGCGGTAGGAACGATCGCCGGCCGGCTGGTAACCGCAGGGGTGCAGCAGGCGCAGGGTTACTTCTCGAACGTCTCGAACTATCGTGAGTCGAATTATGAGGCGAAGTTCGATACTTGGGTCTCGCAATGCATTGCATTTGGCACCAGTTCGGCGGATGGCGGATGGCGGCTGGGGAACTTCTCCTACTGTGCCAGCCAATACTACTCGCCTTTGGGTCCTGTAAACGCGAACGACATCACCACCTGGGTCTATACGGATCAATGGTTTACGCAGAACCTGGGTACGGCAACCCCGACGATGCACTTCTTGATCGATACGAGCCGCAATGGGCAAGGTCCGCTGACGGCGGCTGTGTATGGCAATACACCCTATGACCAGTCTGCTTCGGTGGTCAGCACGATCAGCAATGGCTCCTGGTGCAACCCTCCGGGACGTGGACTGGGAACGCGGCCAACCGCGAACACGGGAGTGTCGTTGCTGGACGCTTATCTGTGGGTGAAGACGCCGGGGCAGTCCGACGGCATGTGTGACGCTGCGGGCGGTGTGCGCGCCTGGGATTACACAGCTTATACACAGCCGGGTTGGCCCACTACCGCCGCCGCGCAAACGCTCTTCGACCCGCTCTGGGGAGTAAACGATCCGGTCGCGGGCGGGTGGTTTACGCAACAAGCACTCGACCTGGCCCGCAACGCCAACCCAAGCCTGCTGCCTTAAGCGAGCGATTGCATTCGAACGGAGCTTCGTCCTAGCCCCAACTGCGGTCCTGCGGTTGGGGCTTTTCTTGCCGGCTATCTGGGTTCCCGAGCTAGGCACGCCTTCTAAACTAAGAGCGTGGGAGGGAGTCAGGCTATCCCACGTTGGTGGAGTTACCTAAGTGCGCTTCGGGAAAGATTTGGTTCTTGGTCTTTCCGCGCACGTCGTTATACTTCAGGCATGTGTTTCAGGGGAAATGAAGGATTGAATTGGCGGAGACTGCTTGGCGCGTTAGCCTTGGGACTGATCGCGAACGGCGCACATGCGCAGCAGACGAGTGCGAATGTCAGCAAAGATGGGAAAGATCAGAAGGTTGTCGTCGAGGGTAAGCCGGCCGAGACACCTGCATCCCCCATTCCGGACTCGAGCACGGATCATGTGCTGACGCTTTCCGGGCAGCGTCTGGCGTACACGGCCGTGGCAGGGACGATCACGGTAGGATCGAGTGACAGCCTGGACGCCATGCTGGGGCTGGACGGAAAGTTGCTGCCAAACTCCGGCATGAACCCTCCCGATGCCGCCAAGCCGGAAGACTCTCCGGCTACATCACAAATGTTTTATACGGCTTACTTCAAGAAAGACGCCGCTCCCGGCAGCCGGCCGGTGATGTTTCTATATAACGGCGGTCCGGGATCTGCCACCATGTGGCTGCATATGGGCTCGTTCGGGCCGCGCCGCGTGGTTGTTCCGGATACGGAACACAAGACGGCTGCGCCGTACTCGATCGTGGACAACCAATTTAGTTTGCTCGATGTGACGGACCTGGTCTTCATTGATGCGCCGGGCACAGGTTTCAGCCGCCTTCTGGGCAAGGACAAGGAAAAAGCATTCTGGGGCACGGACCAGGATGCGCATGCGTTCGAGCGGTTCATCCGCAGGTTTTTGACGAAATATGACCGCTGGAACTCGCCCAAGTATCTGTTTGGCGAGAGCTACGGTACGCCGCGATCGGCGGTGCTGAGTGCGGACCTCCAGAATGTCGACTTGAATGGCATTGTTCTGCTGTCGGCAATTTTGAGCTTTGACAACTCGATCGATGGGCCACGCTGGAACCCTGGGGTGGATCAGGCGTATGCCATCGGCTTGCCCAGCTTTGCCGCAACGGCGTTCTACCATCATAAGCTGCCCAATCAACCAGCAGCGCTTGCACCGTTTCTGAAGGAGGTGGAGACCTTCGCGATGGGCGAGTATATGACCGCGATGCTGCAGGGATCGGAGTTGCCGGCCGCGCAGCGACAGGCCATCGCCGAAAAGTTGCATACGTATACGGGACTTCCTGTCGCCTACATTCTCAAGGACAACCTGCGCGTCGACGGCGGTCAGTTTGCGAAGGAGCTGCAGGACAGCGAGGGTGTGACGACCGGGCGTCTCGATGCACGCTATAAGGGGCCGGATCTGAATCCGATGAGCGAGACCAGCGAGTACGATCCGCAATCGAACGCAATCTCATCGGCCTACACCACAGCAATCAACCAATACCTGCGGATGGAGCTGAAGTACGGACGGAACGAGACCTATAAGCCAGGGGCGTATACGGATGCCAACTTCTCCTGGGACCTGCGGCACCAGGCTCCGGGAGGACCACCGGTGGGCCAAGGCGAAAGTGGAACGAACGTCATGCCCGATCTGGCCTTTACGATGAAGAGCAATTCGAACATGCGGGTTATGCTGGCGGGTGGCTACTTCGATCTAGCTACACCTTATTACGAGGGCTTCTACGAGATGCATCATCTGCCCATTCCGCAGAAATTGCAGTCGAACATCTCGTATCACTACTATGAGGCCGGACACATGGTGTACGTGAATGAGGGTGTCCTAGCTAAATTTCACGACGATATAGCAGCTTTTGTGCGCGGAACAGAAACGGGAAAGTAGATGTTTGGGAATGGCGACACACTGTTCATCCTTCTGTTACTTTGGTGAGCTTAAATGGTTTGCTAAGTGAGTGAGTCAGCCGCCTTCGCTGACTGAGGACCCCCTATGGATCGTCGCCTCTTCGTTAAGTCCACTTCGGCAACCGGCGCGCTCGCCTGGATCTTGCCTCATGTACTGAAAGGTCAGGTGCCCGCCGTGTCTGACTCTTACTTGAACTCCGTGCCGTTTGTGCTTGATCCGAATCTCACTGGGCTGTCCGTCGTGGACCGCAACCTTTTGTTCCAGGTGAATTCTGCGGCAACTCCGGCGCAGCAGGCGACGCTCTATCCTCAATCGGTAGCCTCAGGCGATCCTCGTCCAGATGGCGCCGTGCTTTGGACGCGGGTAGAACCGACGCTACAAGCCAGTCCATCGAGCGACATGCTTGCCTGGCAGATTGGCACAGACCCTAATTTCGCGAGCGCAACCGTGCTGATCGAAGGGGTTGCGATTCTTTCGAGCACAGCGGACTCGACCGTGAAATTTTCGGTTGCAAACAGTGTGCTGCAGCCATTCACGCAGTACTACTACCGGTTTATCTACAATCAGGTTCCGTCGCGTACGGGCCGGTTCAAAACATTGCCGCTGGCGACCGCATCGCTAGCGCAGTTGAAGCTTGGTTATGTGGTTTGTCAGGACTACGGAAACGGTTACTACAATGCTTTGACGTATCTGGCGCAGGAGGATGTGGATTACGTCGTTCACCTGGGCGACTACATCTATGAGACGATCGGCGATCCGTCGTTTCAGGCGACGCCGGTACGGCCGGTGCCTCCGTTTGCTTCAGGCGGCGTGATCCCACAAAACGTGGAGGACTACCGGCACCTGTACAAGGTCTACCGGTCCGATGTCGATCAACAGGCGGTCCATGAAAACTTCGCTTACATCCTGCTGTGGGACGATCACGAGTTTGCCAACGACTGCCACCAGGATTTTCATCCAGACAACGACACCGCGCCGGTGACGGCTGCGACCTCCCAGCCAGCACTGCGCCAGGCGGCGAACCAGGCGTGGAGTGAGTATGGGTTGGCGGCTACGCCATTTACGCCGGCTAC
>CALMVK010000189.1:8666-11950 GCA_937873145.1 uncultured Granulicella sp.
TGTTCATTGATCTTGACCAGTGGGACGGGTATCAGCAGGAGCGCAATGCCATCCTGAACGTGGTGAAGCATGGCAACATCCGTAACTTCGTGGCACTCACGGGGGATTTGCATACCTTCCTGGCGGGTTATCTGAAGACGGATTTCGACAATCCGTTTGAACCGCATGTCGGGATCGAGTTGATGGTGGGCTCAATTACTTCCGCAAACTTTGCGGAGGAGATTCAGTCGGAGCTTGGCCTTTCCAGTCGAGCCATCCCGTCCAAGCAAATGGGGATTGAGCCGGCACTGATCTCAGGCACGTTGCGGGCAGCGAATCCGTGGATCGAGTTCCTGAACTCGTCCACCCATGGATACGGAGTGCTAACGATCACGCCGAGTGAGATGGTCTGCCAGTTCAAGGCGGTAAGTACGATTACGCAGCCTACGGCGAGCCTGATTCCGCTGGCTACGTTTACGATTCCGGTAAACCAGGTAAAGCTCAATCAGAGTTAGGAGTGCCTGATGCTGTGCAGCAGTTTTATGAGAATCGATACGGAGATTTCGGTACCGTCAGACTAACGGCTCACCCCTGTCCTCGGAGTTGTACGTTCGGGGACAGACTGGTACAGCTATCTTTGCGACTCGGTCCAAGGCAGTGATCGCCCAAGCGAGCCGGAGACCTGCCTGTGCGAAACGAGAGTTCTCTTTCATCGAAGCGGCTGCTTCGTAAAAGCGCTTTTCAAAAATCAACTGAGAGACCGCGATCATCTCTCGATGGAACTGCATGTGGTGCATGACCAGGTCACGATAGGCTGGATGCTGTCGCATCGTGAAGTTTACAGGCGAGTCGAGCCAATGACCGATCGCACATTCCCGATGGTTTTCGATGGCCGATCTCTGCTCGGGCGTCAGCTGCTCTTCCATGGTGATGGAAAATTGGAGAACATTCTTCCAGTGGACGTGTTTGGCGATGGCCTGTTTTGCGTTGAGTACTTGCGTGGCTTCCAAGGTTTACCTTTCTAAAGACTCTATCGGCGAAACAGAAGAAAACGTTAGTCGTCTGAGGATGAGCCGTTTATAAAAGTCTGCTGCCCAGGAAGTGCGATCGAACGGCATCGATTGTTACCATGGAGTGTATGGCTGCTTCTGTTCTGCTCGCGCCCGAAGTTCTCGCCCAATATCAACCGGTGATTGGATTGGAGGTGCATGTCCAACTGATGACCGAGTCGAAGGCCTTTTGCGGATGTGTGAATAAATATGGCGGGGAGCCGAACACGCATGTGTGTGCCACCTGCCTGGGGCTGCCGGGCGCGCTGCCGGTGCTGAACCGGAAAGCGGTGGAGTTCGCGGTGCTGGCGGCGAAAGCGATCCACTGTGAGATTCGCGAGCGCAGTGTGTTTGCGCGGAAGAACTATTTTTACCCCGACAATCCGAAGGGCTACCAGATCTCGCAGTTCGATAAACCGATCGCCGAACACGGCTGGCTGGATGTGCCGGAGGGCGACGGCAGCTCGGGTGCGATGAAGCGCATTGGGATTACGCGGCTGCACATGGAAGAGGACGCGGGCAAGAGCCTGCACGACGGCTTCGCGGACTCGGTATCGCGGACGTACATCGACCTGAACCGGTGCGGGACGCCGCTGCTGGAGATTGTGTCCGAGCCGGATTTGCGCTCGCCGGATGAGGTGTTTGAATACCTGACGCGGCTCAAGGAGATTCTGCTTTACACGGGCGTGAGCGACTGCAACATGGAAGAAGGCAGTCTGCGCTGCGATGCGAACGTGAGCGTGATGCGCAAGGATGCGCGGGAGTTTGGGACCAAAGCCGAGGTGAAGAATGTCAACTCGTTCCGGTATATCCGGTCGGCGGTGCAGTATGAGATCGAGCGGCAGATCGGGGTGCTGGAGGATGGCGGGCGGGTGGTGCAGGAGAGTCGGTTGTGGAACCAGGCCGAGGGGCGGACGTATACGATGCGATCGAAGGAGCAGGCGCACGACTACCGGTACTTTCCGGAGCCGGACCTGCCGCCGCTGGTGGTGAGCGAGGCATGGCAGCAGGAGATTTTGCGCGAGCTGCCGGAGCTGCCGGAGGCGCGGCGCGCACGCATGATTGCCACGTACGGCATCAGCGAGCAGGATGCAATGACGTTTACGGCGACGCGAGCGTTTGCGGATCAGTTTGAGGCGGCGGCCAAGCAGGCAAAGTCGGCGCGGCGGGTGGCGTCGCTGCTGACGAGCGAGATTACGATGCGGCTGCGGGCGGGTGAGATGGAGATGGCCGATTCGCCAGTTACGCTGGAGGGGCTGGTGCTGGCGGCGGACCTGGCGGAGTCGGGCGAGATTTCGTCGAAGATGTTGAAGAGCATGCTGGACACCGCGTTTGCGAATCGCGAAGACTTCAAGGCGGTGTACGAGCGGGAGAAGCCGCAGCAGATCTCGGACAGCTCCGTGATCGAAGAGCTGATCGATGCGGTCATTGCGGCCAATCCGAAGCAGCTAGAGCAGTTTCGCGGCGGTAAGCGGACAGTGGCGGCGTTCTTCGTAGGGCAGGTGATGAAGGCGAGCAAGGGGCAAGCCAACCCGGCGCTGCTGAATGAGCTGGTGGTGAAGAAGCTGGATGCGGCGTAAGAGTTGCGCACATGCCAGGCGGACGCTGCTTCAGTGAACGAGATCGCAGAGATGGATCGACGGCTCCTGGGCGCAGGCCTTGGGTGGCGTGGTTAGAAGTCGAGGAGTTCCCGGATCTGGGTCCAGTCAAGAAAGCATAGGCTGTCGGAAAGCTTTTCATGGGTGGAGGCGATGGGGGTCAGGGCGCCGCGCTCGTAGGCGAAGATCTCGCCGGTGGCGGGTTCGATGACGCGGATGGTGGGAACGCCCATGCGGGCGTAGTCGGCGAGTTTGATGAGGACGCGGGAGATGCGGTCCTCGGGGGAGAGAACTTCGAAGCCGGCGATGGGAGGGCGGGTGAGGATCTGCTCGATGGGGTGGCTGCGGTCGAAGACGACGACATCGGGGATGCGGTAGCGAGTGGGGCTAACCTGGACGCGGAGTTCGGCCAGCACACGGACGTTCCATTCCGTTTCGTGTGTCAGAAACCAGCGTAGAAGCACTTTTTGCCAAACTGCGTGGTCGAACTCTCCCAAAGACCGTTGCTCGATTTGTCCGTCGACATACTCCGCGTCCGGCTCGTACTGGTCGGAGGAGAGATACTCTGTTGCCGAGATGGGAGCGATGGTCGCCATAAAGCACCTCTGGCGCAAGCGTACACCGTCTTCTCAATGAATTGGGAAGATTCACTTAGACT
>CALMVK010000189.1:12050-13144 GCA_937873145.1 uncultured Granulicella sp.
GGAACTAGCTCGCAAGAGGATAGTGCTCTCGTTCGCTTTGTGTCAGATAATTTAGATGTCCTGTGCAGAGCTTGGGAGGCGATCCATGGTCAGTGAACAGATCAGCGAACAAGAGTATGACGCAGCGGTGGAGAGGGGCTTGGAGATGCGGCGGACCTTGCCGCGTCCGATCGCAGTTCGTTTCGATCCAGCCTCGCATCGCGTGGAGGTCGATTTGAACTGGGGGTACTCGATCCACTTCGGTCCGGAACGTGCTCAGGGGCTGGAGAAGGCTACCGACGCCGAGCTTGCGGAAGTGGAGATTGCGGGCGTGTTTGGAATCTACTTTCCAAAGATCGATGTCGATTTGTGGGTTCCTGGCTTGGCAAAAGGCCGCTTCGGCAACGACGCCTGGGAGGCGGCGTGGGCTGAAGTTCATCGGCGCGAGCAGGCTGCCTGACGCCTAGCGCCAATCGTCGCGGGGGCCCTGGTCGTCTTCGAAGATGCGGTCGAAGCCTTCGGCTTTTTTGATGAGGAGATCGCCGAGCAGGACGGGCTGGTGGAGCAGGACGGCCTGCAGGCGGACGAGCTCCAGCAAGGCGAGGAACATGCAGATGAGGGCGCGCTCGGTGTGGGTGTTGTGCAGCAGGCGCTGGAGCGAGACGGGCTTTTCTTCCATGAGCAGGCGGCGTTTGACGTAGTCGATCATCTGGGCGACGGTGACGGAGTCTTCGTCGACGTTGAGGACGGGGCGCTGGCGGAGGCGGGTGAGGATGTCCTGGAAGACGCGGACGAGGTCGACGGTGTCGGCGGCGATTTCGCCTGGGATAGAGGCGGCGTCCTTGAAGTGGCGCAGGCCGGGATTGGTCCAGGAAGCTTCCTCGACCTGCTGTTTTTGGGCGAGCATCTGGGCGGCGGCTTTGAAGCGCTCGTGCTCGATGAGGCGCTCGACGAGCTCCAGGCGGGGGTCGTCGGGGTCGGCTCCGGGGAGCGTGGCGGGGTCGCGCGGCAGGAGCATGCGGCTCTTGATGTGGATGAGCAGCGAGGCGGTGTAGATGAACTCGCCGGCGGCGTCGATGTCGGTGTTGCGGAGGTGGTGGGTGTACTCGAGGAAC
>CALMVK010000190.1 GCA_937873145.1 uncultured Granulicella sp.
AACCCATGTGACCGTCTCACGACCTAGCGTATCCACATACGCGTAGTTCTGGATAGTGAATGGGACATCTCGGCCGCTCTCAAGCTGAACCATCTGAGCTCAAACGGGTCGCGACGCTCTCCGGTGCCACGAATAGCCAGGCCAAAGCCGACCGACAAACCAAAGAGGCCTGAGGTTACGCCGCCCAGAGCCAAAGCCTGCTCTCCTGAATGGACGTTCGAAAGCAGGTGCACCTCGACACTCCGTGAAAGGTCGAACAACGCTGCAGAGGCGCGTCGATCAGTGTGCATTCCCCGATGTGGATCATCGGTCACTCCCCGGAAGCAGCTCTGCTTCCTGCAACAACTTGAGGATCGCCGTCCGTACAGGCTTGAGAACGGCCAGCTTGGCAAGCCCGAGCAGCTTCAAGGTCAGGTTCAAAGCTCCGTCAGCCATCCGTCTCGTTCGTTGCTGTTCGGGCGAAGTATCGTAAAGAAACATTACGAGCAGGCCCATCTGTAGTGCCCAGAGTGCAACAGGTAAAAGGACGCGGAGGTCTTTCGGCAGCTTCTCCTGAGAGATAGCGTCGTGGAACACGTTTGTGCTGCGTTGCCGAATTGCAGCAGTGCCCGGCCCCAGGCAGGAGAGCGGATGTTGTGGCTCGCCGGTGTAACGGAACACCACGCCAAGCAGGTTGCGATCCTCCTTCGCCAAATCAAGTTTAGAAAAGAGAGTCAACCGTAAGCGAGATTTCAGAACGTTGTTGATTGCGAAGAACGCAGCACATACACGTTCCTGTTCGGTCTGCACCGTCTCGTAGTACGCCTGGATAAGAGCTTCCTTGCTCGGGAAGTAGTAATAGGCGGCACCTTTTGCCACTCCTGCGTGCGTGGCGATGTCTTGCATCGTGGTGGCGTCGAATCCCTGCTCCCGAAAAAGCTCAAGGGCTTTGGAGAAGATTAGATTGCGTGTCTGCTCGCCCTTGTCGGTTGGTAGCTCACTTTTGACCATGGTCAATATTCTCGCCGGGCAAGCTTGGCGTCAAGCACTATTTGAACGTGGTCAATTATTTGTGTCGGTGAAATAGTTTGGATAGGACTAAGCTGCATCCACCCCGAGTACCGCATCGCGCGCTAAGCCAATGCAAAGTAGAAGCCAATCGATAGTCTCTTGCGTAACGAAGACGTTCCTAAGATAGGACTTCAACGCGTACACTACGGCGTCTGCATCGTTGCCATCGCGATGGTAGCCAGTGTTGCGAAATCCCGTTGTAAAGCTGATGTATGGAGTGTGCTTCCCCTCGATTGTTTTGCCAAACCGAAACCAGTGGTACAGCTTGTCCCCAATCGCTTGCGAGCAGAGGACCTTGGCGCCCGTGCGTATCCCTTTTTGCCGTGAGTCCGGCACTACACGCGTCAGACCGTACTTCAATCCATAAGTCCAGCAACCGCTGCCGCCACAGGTATAGATAGCGCCGGTTTCCAATGGATTCCAGCCGAACAGGTTCCTGTCATCCCGGCGGTTTCGAGTTCAGCACGATGAACATTCCAGGCGTACTCGCCTTCAATTAGGTTTGGCGAGAAGACCTGTGCCAACATGGCGGCGAGGGTAGCTGCAAGATTGGGCTGAGGGATGACGTTGCACATGGTGAGTGGATGACCCCAGTTGGGAGCACTCTCGAAGAGCCGAACTACCTCGCTGAGCACCGTATCGAGATCCGTCCGGTGCGGACTGATCCTAACGTCCTTTACGTCGGGGTACGCGAGGTGAGAGCCGGGTCAGCCCTGAGGTAAGCCGCACCATTCTCTTCAGCACGAAGCAGGTTCAATGCCTTGGCTGAGACGATGCTCGACCGTGACGGCGAGCGCGTTGTAGTTGCTGGTGACAGAGCTGCTGATCAGCGTCAACGCGTTGTATTGGAGGTGGGGACGCGGCGCAGAGTAGACGGGTACGGTCCAGCGGTCGCCGGCGAGCGGGCCGCCGGAGAAGGTGTAGGTC
>CALMVK010000191.1:0-4196 GCA_937873145.1 uncultured Granulicella sp.
CTCGCGGGGTTCTGGAGCGGAATGCCTTCCATCAACAGGGCCTGGTCGAAGAGCAACCAGGCGGCGTCTTCGGTGAGGCTGTCGTCGGAGCGGGCGAGCAGCTTCTGGATGATCTCGTGATCGGGGTTGATCTCGAAGGTGGGCTTCGGTGCGGGGATGTCCTTCTGGCCCATGGCGCGGAGCATCTGCTGCATCTGGAGCGAAGGCTCTTCCTCGTCGAAGACGATGCAGGAGGGGCTTTCGGCCAGGCGCACGGAGGCTCGGACGTCTTTGACGCGGTCGCCGAGGGTGGTCTTCAGCTTGTCGAGTAAGGGCTTGAGGGCCTCGGCCTTATCGGGCTCGGAGGCGTCGTCGCCGGCGAGGTCTTCGCTGGTGGAGGCCTTGCCGACGGACTTCAGGTTTGTGTCGCCATACTGGTCGATGCCGGAGAAGACGATCTCGTCGATCTCGTCGTCGAGCAGAAGGACCTCGAAGCCCTTCTTCTTATAGATCTCGAGCAGAGGCGAGGTGCGGAGCAGCGCTTCCGAGCCGCCGGTGATGTAGTAGAGGCTCTTCTGGCCTTCCTTCAGACGCCCCTTGGCGTCGGCGAGGCTGGTGAGGCCTTCGACTGCGGTGGACTTGAAGCGGACCAGATCCAGCAGGGTTTCGCGGTTGGGGTAGTCGCCGTAGAGGCCTTCCTTGAGGGGGCGGTTGTACTGGGTGATGAAGGTCAGGTAAAGCTCGGGCTGCTTCTCGGCGACGCTCTTGAGTTCAGAAAGAATCTTCTTGACGCTGGCCGTGCGGATGCTGGTGAGGACGCGGTTTTGCTGAAGGATCTCGCGGCTGACGTTGAGCGGGAGGTCTTCGCTGTCGATGATGCCGCGGACGAAGCGAAGATACGGCGGGAGTAGTTCTTTGGCGTCGTCCAGGATGAAGACGCGCTTGACGTAGAGCTTGACGCCGACCTTGTACTCGGCCTGGTAGAGATCGAGCGGAGCCTTGGCGGGGATGTAGAAGAGGGTGGTGTATTCGAGGCTGCCTTCAGCCTTGGTGTGGAACCAGAAGAGTGGGTCTTCGCTGTCGCCGGACAGGGACTTGTAGAGCTCTTTGTAGTCTTCGTCGGTGAGCTCGGACTTGGGCCGACGCCAGAGGGCGCTGGCCGCGTTGACCTGCTCGGTGGTGCGGACCTTGTCGGATTTTTTCTCTTCGGCGTTCCACTCGCTCTTGTCGTAGGTGAGGAAGATGGGGAAGGCGATGTGGTTGGAGTACTTCTTGACGATCTCCTGCAGGCGCCAGCTGTTGGCGTACTGGGCGCCCTCTTCATTGAAGTGGATGAGGACGGTGGTGCCGGCGACGGGGCGCTCGGCGGGTTCGAGCTCAAAGCCGGTTTTGCCGTCGCTGGTCCAGCGCCAGGCCTGCTCTTCTCCGGCCTTGCGGGAGACGACTTCGACGCGGTCGGCGACCATGAAGACGCTGTAGAAGCCGACGCCGAACTGGCCGATGAGGTTCGAGTCTTTGCGGGCGTCGCCGGAGAGCTGGGTGAGGAAGTTCTTGGTTCCGGAGCGGGCGATGGTGCCGAGGTTCGAGACGAGGTCTTCCTCGCTCATGCCGATGCCGGTGTCGGCGAGGGTGAGGGTTTTTTGTTCTTCGTTGAGCTCGAGCTCGATGCGCGGGTCGAAGGGGAGCGCCTTGTAGAGGTCGTCGGTGAGGGTGAGGTGGCGGAGCTTGTCGAGGGCGTCGGAGGAGTTCGAGATGAGCTCGCGGAGGAAGATCTCGGGGTTCGAGTAGAGCGAGTGGATGATCAGCTGGAGGAGCTTATTGACTTCGGTTTGGAATTCTTGGTTGGGCATGGGCCGGTTTGAGTATAAGAGACGGGGGTTTTGCTGGCCAGGGGGGGGGGGGGGCGTGGGTCAGCTTGGGGTTTTGAGTTGCAGGTATGCCCGTTTTGGGCTGGAGTTGGCCGAGCATGCTGGTGTGGTGGGTAGCGGGGGACAACTGAGATATTCCGCAAACGCCGTTTTCCGCGCATTAGCGTTTAGCTTTCGCTGCTCCGCGCAATCTTCGAGCTGCATTTGATAGCCTTTCTCTATGATTCCGCTCGGCTCGGTGGTTCGCGGTGCCCTTCCCCTTGCGTTGCTGCTATTCAGCGCGGGCACCGCTCCAGTAGGTGCGTTTCAAGCGGCACATACCGGCTCGACTAAGCGCGAACAAATCACCGTAAAGGTAAGAAACGGTAAGACGGGCCTTCCGATCTGGCTTGCATCTCCTTATGTCTATGTCGGGATGGTGGACACTCAGCATATGGCGGAGAATCGAAGGAAGACAACCTTCTGGAATGATGCTCATGTTGATGTATCCGGAGCTAATCCCCGTCAAGTAACTGTCGTTGTCGACTTCGTTCATCGTGATTGCCGATACGCTACGAGCGACGGATCAATGGAAGCGGCTGCGGACTTTGACCTAGATGTGATCCTGTCTACGGGAGTCGTGGCTCCCAACCTGTGCGGCTCGAAAACGCAAGCCCCAGAGCCAGGGGTGCTCACAATCTACATAATTCCGGCCACATTCAAGGAGCTTTGGAACCTCTAAAGCTGGCCGTTGCTCGAACGTCCTTGAAAGTCACAGTTTCGGCAACCATGATGTAGGACTTTTGCGCCGCCTGCTGATAATCGTCGAGAACGCGGCGTACAGAAGGAGGATGCATGCAGGCAGCAGGCAGTAAGCAAAGGGTGCCAGACCCGCAGCCAAATACCGATCATCTGCCATAAATGGCGTTTCAGAGCTTGGGAGCTTCCCTCTGAGAAATACCTGGCCACGTTCTGACTCTCCCACAAAGAAGAGAACCAGCAAAACGACCGAGAGGCACAAAGCGATGCGCTGTCGTGTCTTCATCATGCATTGGACGATGCCTGCATAGTCGGTGTTTCCGCAATCTCGATGCTGCCGGCCGTCGGGGTCCGCCCGGGCTGCCGCATTCGGCGTTTCCTGCTCGGTCTGCTAAAGAAGCTTGCGCTCTCAGGCCGGCTCAAGAATACAGGGATTCTGGCTTCGCCAGAACGACGGACATTTTTGTATGACGGACGGTTGTTGACTCACGGACGTTCTGTGTTGGTTCCAAACTGAATGTGAACAGCCTCGATTCTATCGACGCGCTTGGGATGGGCGCGCTTACGATAAGTGCATGACTACGGAACCTGAGATTCGCGCGGCGGCTGGGGCGGCGTATCCTCCCGGTCCACGGATGCTTCCTCGCCTGCTGACGGGACAGGGTTCGGCAGGACACCGGATTACGGGCGTTGCTAAGAACTGCTGAGAGGCATTGACTTGAGAGTAAGGACATCCTAAACTCAGCGTATATCCCCCCTCAATCTTCGGAGAGAGGGTGCTGGCCGCCCTTCGGGGCGGCTTTGTCTTTTGAAAAGTCATGTCGAGTCCCTTGCGTACCACTCTCTACGTTGACGGCTTCAATTTGTACTACGGCGCGGCGAAGTACACGCGTCTTAAGTGGGTCAATGTGGTGGCTTTGGCCGAGGCCGTTCTTCCCGGATTGCAGGTAACCCAAACTCGCTATTTCACGGCTCTGGTGAAATCTCGTCCGAGCGACCCGCAGCAACGTCAGCGGCAAGAGACGTATTTACGCGCTCTTGAGACACTCTCAAATCTTACGGTGCACTTAGGTCATTTTCAACAGACTAAGGTTTGGGCGCCTCACTGTACTCCGCCGCCAGAGAAAGTTCGGGTTGTGAAGACAGAAGAAAAGGGTTCCGACGTTAACCTTGCGACCTATATGCTCGTGGACGCATTCAGGAATGCCTGCGACCAGTTGGTCGTGATCACCAACGATTCGGACTTGGCTGAGCCGATACGGATTATCAATATGGAACTCAAACGTAGAGTCCTGGTGCTCAACCCGCACTCCGCAGATACAGCAGCCCGAACCAGCTCGCGGTCTGGCAGGCCCAGCACGCACAGTCCGAGCGTTGAGCTGAGAAAAGCCGCCCACCGGGTAAAGGACATCAGCTCCCACGGAAACAACTGCCATATGACAGTAGGCCAGTTCCCGCCGACGCTGATCGATAAACACGGACGAACGATCACAATTCCTGCAGATTGGCTCTGAGTTTGAGCTGATTCTCTCTCTCTCCGTGTTCGACGGAATGAAAGCGGCATCGGCGCCGCGCTTACGATAAGTGCATGACGACAGAACCAGAGATTCG
>CALMVK010000191.1:4296-5596 GCA_937873145.1 uncultured Granulicella sp.
TGCTGACGAGCGAAGAGCCGTTGCATATGCGGCAGCGACGGCTGGCGGCTCCGGCGTTTCATCGTCAGCGGATTGCGGCGTATGGCGAGGTGATTGCGCAGTTTGCGGCGGAGATTACAGGGCGGTGGCAGGCGGGGACGATGGATGTGCATCCGCAGATGCTGCTGGTGGCGCTGCGCATTGTGGGTAAGTGCCTGTTCAACATCGACGCGGAGGCTGAGGCGCGGGCGATTGCGACGGCGGTGAGCGCGTTTATGATTACGCCTCCGCCTGGCTACATTCCGCAGGCGCTGATCGAGCAGCTGCAGAAGCTTTCATTTGGGCCGATGTTGAAGGTGCAGAAGGGGATTGCGGACCTGGACGCGATTTTGTATGGGATGATTGCGGAGCGGCGGAGGGCGCCGGGGGATCGTGGGGACCTGCTTTCGATGCTGATGGAGAGCGAGGACACGGACGGCACGGGCGGGATGAGCGACAAGCAGGTACGCGATGAGTGCCTGACGGTGATGCTGGCGGGGCACGAGACGACGGCCAATGCGCTGAGCTTTACGTTGTGGATGCTGGCGAAACATCCGGAGATCCAGGAGCGGGTGCAGGAAGAGGCGGTGCGGGTTCTGGGCGCGCGGCGGCCTGCGGCGGACGACTATCCGAAGCTGCGGCTGGCGTACATGGTGTTCGCGGAGGCGATGCGGCTGTATCCGACGGTGTGGGTGCTGGGGCGGAGCGCTGGGCCCGAGCCGTACCAGGTTCGCGGGTTCACGATTCCGGCGGGGGCGATGCTCTTGGCTCCGCAGATTGTGGTGCATCGGGATGCGCGGTTTTGGAAGGATCCGGAGGAGTTTCGGCCGGAGCGGTTTGAGGAGGAAGGCAAGGGCACGCGGCCGAAGTTTGCGTATTTTCCGTTTGGGGGCGGGTCGCGGCAGTGCATTGGGGAGGCGCTGGCGTGGATGGAGGGCGTGTTTGTGCTGGCGACGATTGCGCGGGACTGGCGGCTGAAACCGGTGCCGGGTGCGCCGGAGGAGCTGCCGATGACGCCGTCGGTGAATCTACGGCCGAAGCGGGGCGTGCCGCTGGTGCTGGAACGGCGGTAGGGGAGGGAACCTTTACGGCTGGGAGCGCGTACTGCGCTTCGGAGGGCTTGATAAGATTTGCTTGCGACTACACAGAACGTTGTCGCCGCGGGCACAGGGATGAAGCTGCAGGAGATCGACAGTGCGCTGGCGGAGTGGAACAACCGGCTGGCAGCGATTGCCAAGAACCTGCTGGAGCTGCAGGCGGATTCGACGTACCAGCTGCTGAC
>CALMVK010000192.1 GCA_937873145.1 uncultured Granulicella sp.
ATCCCTAAACCACCGCGTCACATCCCGACTCTACCCGTTTTCTCACGGGACCCCTAGAACGAGTGATCGAAATTCCTTAGCGTACGATTTTTGACGTTTGGTGTAGGGACCCCAAGCAGCTTCAACCTAGACGACGCTTGGGTGCTGAGGACCATAGCGTGCGTCGTACCGTCTACTAGCTGCGGCAGAAAAGCATCCCCCTTTGGGGTAGAATTGTCCTAGGTGAAAACCATGAACTTGCAACTGACAGCAGCACAAGCCTCTGCGGTGACGGGGCTATCTCTCAAAGCGATCAATAAAGCGATTGACCGTGGCGCTATCCCGAGTACAGCAAAAGCCAAGAACGGGGTTCGGAAACGCTACGTCTCAGAACTCGCCTTGGTTTGTTTAAAGCTGGAAGCAAAAGGCTTGGGCGAGCTGCCTTTGAGTTTCAGAAAAAGGATTTTCCACCTAGTCCTGACTCATCCGGAGATGGATGTGGTGCGCCCGGTTGAGGCGGTTCAGATCGATGTTCAGCAAGCTCATCGCGAGGTTCTAGAAAGCGTTGGAACTCTGAAACAAGCTGAGCAGATGGTTACTGTGGATGAAGACGTGATGGGTGGCGCTCCGGTCGTTGCCGGCACTCGAATTCCTGTGGCGGCACTAAGCGAGATGCTTGCCCAGGGCGCGACCGCTGAAGAGATCGCGGAGGGTCATCCGTCTTTGAGCGCCGAACAAGTCCGTCTGGCTCCTATTTACGTCGCTGCTCATCCTCGCCGGGGTCGGCCAGCATCTCGGCCGTGGGCAGAGAACGCAATTCAGATTAGAAAGACCCTGGTCCCAATTGGAGCGGCAAGGGAACGATGACTTTTCTGATCGACGAGTGCCTTCATCCATCCCTTGTGGGCGTGGCGGAAGAAAGGGGGCATCAAGCGCACTACCTTGTTTATTTGGGTATGCAGGGATGGAAAGATCCCGATGTGTTGAAACGAGTTGCCGAGCGGGACTACACCTTGGTGACGAACAACGCCGCAGACTTTCGCCGGCTATATGCGGGCCTGGATCTTCACGCAGGGCTAATCATCATTGTTCCGAATGTGACACCAAAGCGGCAACAGTCACTTTTTGGGGCAGTCTTAGATCACCTGGGTAAACGAGCCTTGGTGAACACCGTTGTAGAGGTTGGGTTTGAGGACGATCAAGTTGCAATCATTGAGTACGACTTACCGGATGAACAGTGATGCGGATGGACGGGAAGGGCAGTGACGACCACAACTGTTGAATCCGCAGTCTCATTGTTTGATGAGCGTAGCAAGGGCAAGCTGGCCAACGTAGGAGCATCCGGTCAGCCTGAAGATCAGCTTCGTTCACCGTTCGAAAGCCTCTTGCAGGACATGTCGGTGCTTACCGCGCTGGCCGGTGCCGTAGAAGCGGTCGGCGAGTCATCCATCGCAAGCCTGAAGACGCGGCCAGACTACGCGGTGACTGTGAAGAATGCCCTGGTCGGCTTTGTGGAACTGAAAGCACCCGGTAAGGGTGCCGATCCGCGCAAATTCAAAGATCCGCATGACAAGGACCAATGGGAACGCCTACGTTCGCTCCCAACCTGCTCTACACGGATGGCAACTCTTTCAGTCTTTGGCAGAATGGGGAGCTCGCCTGCCCCGTGCTGACGCTCATTGGCGATGTCGAGAGTTCAGGCAAGAAGCTGGTGCCTTCTCCGGGGTTTGCCGCGCTCTTCGAGAGCTTTCTTCGCTGGCAGCCGGTACCGCCGCGTAGTGCCAAGGAACGAGTTGTTTAGTCCCGGCATTTGATGGTGCATCCTTTTCTGAGCGCGAGAAGGAGGCA
>CALMVK010000193.1:0-4842 GCA_937873145.1 uncultured Granulicella sp.
AACCCATGTGACCGTCTCACGACCTAGCGTATCCACATACGCGTAGTTCTGGATAATAAATGGGACATCTCGGCCGCTCTCCGGAAACATGATGGAACGCCATGTCCCGATGTACAGGAAGGGTAGCGTGTAAGCCGCTCCATGCCAGAGTGTCTCCATAACGCCGGTTCCGCGAAAGGCGAAGCCGCTCTTCGATGTGAGCGAAAACCTTTCCTGGATACGTGGGTGTAGCTTCTGGAATTCGGATCCCAGAGCTCTTTGGTAGATCGACATCATGCCGGGTTCTCCTTTCTGTTCGAGGCCTGTAGGGGTGCTTTGCGCAAACACCTCGTAGCGGAAGGTAGGTTGTTGGAAGCAATCCAACCCACTGCGGCAGTGACAGCCACAAGCAGGTTGAGAGTGACAGGATTGAAGGCGTGCGAAAGGTACGCGGGTGACTTTATTGCAACAGCACCCAGCGCCCCAAGCATCATCGTGATCTGCAGCAGAAACATACCTCGCCAACGCCATAGGCCCACGACCAGCAACCCAAAGATTATCTCCGCTCCGCCGAGCCAGGGCAGCCAATGAGTGGCGACGCCTGCCTGGGCCAGCATGATCTGCTCGTCCGCATCGTGAAAACAGGAGCTTCGGTACCAAACCATGCCAAAGCCACACGCCCGCAAGGGAGATGCGGCAGATGGCGTGAATGATAGACATGCGTAGGGAGATTTCCGGCGCGATCCCGTCTTCCGTCCAAATCCGTAGCCGGTCAAAGCTCCAGGCTGTAGCCCAACCCATAAGGGGCCGGAACACAGTGTCCACGGCCCGGCCCATGAAACCATATCGCGCGCGGTAGTCATACCAGGTGAGAAACCGCAGGCCTTCAGGCGTAGGGATGTACTTCCAATAACCGGCACCCTCTGAAATCAGCGAAAGCTTGTCCTCGGAAGCAAACTTCAAGGAAGAGGTAGCTGAACCACCTGAGCTTAAACGGGTCGCGACACTCTCTCCGGTGCCACGAATAGCCAGGCCAAAGCCGATCCGTGTCTCGTAAAGAAAGCGCTGTGTGTCTTCCTCGCTGGCCTTTGGCAGGTACTCAATCTGTGTGAACCGCAGGTCCCATCGCTGATGGAAGCCTGGCTCCTGGGTCAAGCGCCAGACCATGTCCATATCAGCCTTTATCCTGATCTCTATATATAGCCCGGTGAGCACTTTCATGCAGCAAGCCTGCGCCAGCGAGCGACCAGGTCTTCAGCTGCCACATCCCAGGTCGGATAGCTGAACGTGAAGCCTGCATCAAGAAGCCTTCCTGGCACAACACGTCGGCTCTTGAGCACCAGCTCCGATTCCGTCCGGAGCAGAAACGTACCAATCTCCAGCATCCATTCCGTTGTCGGCAGGCCTACACGAGCGCCCCAAGCTTTGCGAAGGATGCGTAGGAACTCACGGTTTGGCAAAGGATTTGGCGATGCCAAATTGACGGGCCCTGCGAGGGACGGTGTCGCAATCAGGAACTCAACCGCGCGGATGAAGTCCACATCATGAATCCATGAAACATACTGTGTGCCAGGCAGGTTGGTTCCACCCAGCCTGTGACGCACCAGCTTCAGGAAGACATCAAAGACTCCGTCGCGATCGGGACTGAAGGTCATGGCGCTCCGCAGCGCCACCCGTCTCGTGCCGGGCGTTTCGATTGAAAAGAAGGCTTTCTCCCATGCCTTTGCTACCTTGATAGAAAAGTTCCAGGTGTCTGGCGCTCCCGGCTCCCCTCCACCCAGCTCCCCTGTAGCTTCGTCCATGGGTCGATCCAGAGCATGGCGATAGATGGTCGCGGTACTCGCGTTTAGCCAGACCGCAGGTGGGCGTTCAACATTTCGCAAGGCTTGATGTAGAACCTCGGTCGATTGGACACGGGAATCGAGGATGGCTTTCCGGTTCTGCTGGTTGTAGCGGCAGTTCACGCTTCTACCCGCAAGATTGATCAACACATCGCTACCATCGAGAGCCGCGAGCCAAGAGCCCAGAGTCGTATCGTCCCACGGGTGTACCTGCCAGGGAGCTTTCTCCATTGAGCGGCTGAGCACTGCAACGTTGTCGCCCTTCTGATGGAAGTGTCGTGCCAGCACCGTGCCTACCTGTCCGCTGCCTCCTGCAATGACGATCTTCATGCGTGTCCTCTCCTTGATGTGTCTACAGGTAACGCTGCCACTCTGAAGATTCAGCAACTCGCTTGATGACCGCGTTTCGCTCGCGAAGAAGAGCGAGCATGTAACGGCGCAAAAAGAGGAGTTCCGCTACCAACCCAAGCCCTGGCAGCGGAGCCGCGATGCGGAAGAGGTCTTTCATTTCCGTTAGACCAGAGGCTGTGGTGCGGAACAGGTGATCGGCCTGCATGGAACGGAAGATCCCGCGCACCATCGTTACCTGGAAGTAGTTTGGAGAATTGAAAGCGGTGGTTCTGCTGGTGAGGTTCTGCCACACCCCGAAGTGCTTCGCTCGCCAGGTCACCTCTTCCGACAAACCAACGAGGCCTGAGGTTACGCCGCCCAAAGCCAAAGTCTGCTCTCCTGAATGGACGTTAGAAAGCAGGTGCATCTCGACACTCCGTGAAAGGTCGAAACAGCGCTGCAGTGGCGCGTCGATCAGTGTGCATTCCTCTATGTGGATCACAGGTCACTCCCCGGAAGCAGCTCTGCTTCCTGCAACAACTTGAGGATCGCCGTCCGTACAGGCTTGAGAACGGCCAGCTTGGCAAGCCCGAGCAGCTTCAAGGTCAGGTTCAAAGCTCCGTCAGCCATCCGTCTCGTTCGTTGCTGTTCGGGCGAAGTATCGTAAAGAAACATTACGAGCAGGCCCATCTGTAGTGCCCAGAGTGCAACAGGTAAAAGGACGCGGAGGTCTTTCGGCAGCTTCTCCTGAGCCCTCAGTATGCTCTTGCGCCCTTGGAGCTGCATAGTGATCACCAGGACAACTTCGGTTAGCGGAGTGATTTGGGCTTTGAAATTAATTCTTGGAGATGCCCGTTTCCGCGGACAAGAGTGGTCAATGAACCCCAGAAAAGATTACCGTTGCCGGGCAAATCACGACAGTGCCCGCAGGCAACTTGTGGCTTCCTGCATTCAATATCCTAAGTGCGTTGTCGGATTGCTGCATGGTCACCTTAGCGCAGAAGTAGCTCTTACTTGAGATTTCGTTGGGGTTGTGACCGTCGTCGCCTGGGCGGCGATGAGACAGCATGAAGCTGTAGTCGCCCTCAGTAATGTCGAGATTGGACCAGATTGGCGTTGTTTGAATGTTCCAGCTTTGCTCCTTGCCTTGTGTTCGATACGCTCGGTTGATGAACAGGAAAGCAGGGTAGGTCTTCGTGCTTCCAGCGGGAAAATCAATGTGGTTTTCGACAAGTTTCGCAATCTGGCTACTCAACAAGAAAACTGACAAAAATCCGACAATCGCGAGAGCAGTAGCGAGACAAGCTCGTTGCCAAGCCTTCATCTTCTGTATTCCAAAGAGCGCCACACCCGACATAAGAAGCGCACTGAGGCCCCCTGCAGCAAAACATGCGTTCAGAACGTTTCCATGATCTGGAGTGATTTGAGTACTGGTATCGAAGAATCCAAGAAGCATGTCAACAGCTGCAAGGGCCAAAGGGATCAACAGCCAGCTAACTCCGTAAGTTGGACGAGTCATCTTTCTGATGCTGCGTTCGTTTCCCATTCAGAACACTCCTACTATGATGGCCAATCAAGCCCGGTCACGCACCCTGGGAGCTTGTGTCATTCTCGAAATCATTGGTGCCGTTATATGTCCGCGTAGTCGGCATAGCGGACACTCTTTAATCCCTTCCTGCCGTCGAGGCTGTGGGTTTGTGGAACGCGGGTCCCATCCGCGTTCCAGGTTCATGCGCACATTTGATGAAAGAGCACCCAGTCTGAGCAGGTCACCTGTGCGGTGTGGCTTAGTGGGCGTGGAGGACGCGCAAGCGCAGCAGGTCGAAGCCGGCAGGACCGTACCTCTGGCACTTGAGCATTTTGAGTCGGTAGATGTGACCTTCGACCGGGCCGTTACTCCAGGGTTAGGCGAAGTGCGGCCATCACAGCGGCGTCGTCTCGTTGAAAGTTTCCTTTTTTTCGCCCTATGCATAGCCGCAGATTCCCTTCGGGAATGACAACAAGATGCAAAAGCTGCTGTGGAGTGTCAAGAGGTTGTTCCTATTCAGACCTGAACGGCTGACGGGCGGGTTTAGGTTGAGGCTAGCATGTGGGCGGTGGAAGTTGTAGTCCTGCAGCCATGGGTCTAGTTCTTCGAGGCGTTAGTGAGTTCTGGTAGGTGCGGGCGTAGGCCCATTCTCTAGGTGCTGTCTGGATGAAGCGTTCTGCCTTTCCTTTGGTTTGCGGGCGGTAGATTCTGGTGAACGGATGCTTCACCGAAGCCTGTCGCAGGGTTCGTCCGAAGAGGTGGTGGCGATAGCAGGAGCCGTTGTCGGTGAGGACGCGCCGGACAGTGAAGCCGAAATGCGAGAAGAAGCCGCGGGCCAGGCGTTTGATATCGAAGTGGATCATGCTGCCAGGGTGTCTGTGCTCGTAGCGCACCACCGGCGGCGGAGGGTCGAGCGAACGCAGCCGGTTCAAGCCGGCCGGCGCAGGATGCGGCTCACAGTGGCACGGCTGAGTTTGAGCTCACGCGCGATCCGCCAGCCGTTCCAGCGCAGACGGCGAAGGCCCAAGACGCTCTCAACTCGTTCTGGCGATGTCTGCCGATGGCAGAGCCGGGGACGTGAGCTGCGGTCCCCCAGACCGGCCGCCCCGCCCTGCTGGAAGCGCCGGGTCCACTTGGCCGCGGTCTTCGCGCTGACGTTGAAGC
>CALMVK010000193.1:4852-8806 GCA_937873145.1 uncultured Granulicella sp.
CCGGGGGGGTGCGGGGTGCGGTGCAGGGGGCCGGGGCCCACTAAAACGGTCAGCCCCCTCTCCAGCACCGCTCGGGCGATCTCCATTCGTATCGCTACCGTTGTTCTAGCATTCTGGTGGTAGTCCATTCGATCTCCTGAATCTGCTCGGTCTTCGTAAACTCAGCTTTTCAGTTCTTGATCGAATGGACAACCTTCTGAAACTCCACAGCTAGCGGAGTTATTGCTGCGCGGGAGAGCTAGTCGAGATGCTAGAACTCGAAGCGGCCGACGAATTGGATTTGCCGCTCGCGATAGATCGTATTGCCGGCGGCGCTGGGTGTCCCGAAGCTGGACTGATAGATGGCTGTCGTGCCGCTCAGCGTGTAGGCGGTGTAGTTGAAGGCGGTGAATTGCTGGCGGTTGAGTAGCCCGCGGCGTCGCCGGTTACGGTGATGTCCGCGTTGGTGGCCGTGCTGTGGACGATGATGGCGGCATTGGGCAGAGCGGCCCCGCTGTTGTCGACGACGGTCCCGGCGACGGCTCCATCCACGGCGGTCTGCGCAACCAGACGGTTGCTGCTGGCGACGGCGGTGAAGAGCGTGCAAACGCCGAACAGCGAAAGCCGGGCCACGGACCGTCTATTTTCCTGAATCATGCTGCCTCCGTACGATTGTGCGGCGGGCCGGTGGAGAGCCGGCAACGCTGCGAATGAGACAACTCTGTTGCCGAAGCACACGCAGTCCCGCGCTTGGAACGCAAGAACTGAAATAAGAGTGGTTGTTTGTAGCTTAGATTAAGGCTGAACGGAATGAAGTGAATAGAGCGAGAATTTGGTCGATGTGTCTATCTCAACCCGCGGCGTGCATTCACGCAATCGCCGAGTAAACTCGCCGGCTCAGAACAAGCTGCCCCGAACCGTCTTTTCCGGTCCGGGGCAACCCAGCTTTTGCAGACGGCCCGTAAGCCGAATTTTGTTTTAGGCGATCATTCCTCTAGGCGACGCATTACTGCGGCGCTCCAGCAACCTACCCGCAAGTTCCGGCACTGCACTCTTCCCCTGGGCGCATCGGGCCGATACGCGCCGGCCGCTCGGAAGAAGGCGGCCGGACTCCCTGCCTATTTGGTCTTGCTCCGTGTGGGGTTTACCATGCGGCGCCGATTACTCGACGCCCGGTGCGCTCTTACCGCACCTTTTCACCCTTACCTTGTCTGCTTGCGCAAACCAGGCGGTATCTTCTCTGTTGCACTGGCCGTCTTCACGCCTTGACGCGTGAATCCCGGACGTTATCCGGCACACTGCCCTGCGGAGTTCGGACTTTCCTCCCCCAGCCAACACCCTTTGCGGATGAAGCTGGCAGCGATCGCCCAGCCGCCTGCCTCCCGAGTCTAACCCAAGGGAACACCGTCCGCTGCGGCGGCGTATCTCTCATTGCATCCTTCTACCCGGTAAGATAAGCAGAACCAGGCCCATGGACCTCAAGGAAGCGTTCAAACTCGCTCTGCAATCGCTCTGGGCCAACAAGATGCGCACGGTGCTTACGCTGCTGGGCGTAGTCATCGGCGTGGCCAGCGTCATCGCGGTGGTAACGCTGGTCAACGGTGCGAACAAGTTCGTCATCCAGAAGTTTTCGAGCTACGGCGCCGACACTTTTACCGTCTCCAAGCAGCCTGCGTTCATCACCAACTCCGACGACTTCACCCGCTTCCAAAAGCGGAAAAACATCCTCTTCGACGACTTCAAGTACGTCCGCGACAACTGCAAACGCTGCCTTGCGATGGGCGCACAGCAGGCGAGCGCAGGCAAGGTCGTGCGCGGCACCCAATCGATCACCGACGCGAGTATCCGTGGTTACACGTGGCAGATGCCCGCGCTTCAAAACCTCAACATCACCGAAGGCCGCGACTTTACCGAAACCGACGAAGAACACGCCGCGCATGTGGCCATCATCGGCACGGACATCCAGGAGAACCTCTTCGGCAGCGTCGATCCGATCGGCCAGGAACTGCGCGCGGACGGCACCCCGTACACCGTGATCGGCGTGGTGGAGAAGCAGGGCAGCACCTTCGGCGCCAGCCAGGATAACTTCATCGGCGTGCCGCTGACCACCTACCAAAAGGACTACGGCACGCAGAAAACTTTGACCATCTATATTAAGGCGGGTGACGCGGGGGCTCCGCTCGAGAACGCCGCCGACGAAGTCCGGGTGCTGATGCGCGCGCAGCGGCATGATAAACCCGGCGACGCGGACTCCTTTGAGCTCGATACCAACAATACGCTGGTCGGCTTTGCTTCTACGCTCACCAACTCGTTCGGCGCGGTTGCCGGGGCCATCGCGCTCATCTCACTCATTGTGGGCGGCATCGTCATCATGAACATCATGCTGGTCTCGGTCACCGAGCGGACGCGGGAGATCGGCATCCGCAAAGCGCTGGGTGCGCGGCGCCGGGACATCCTGCTGCAATTCCTGATCGAGTCTGCCGTGATGTCGCTTGCCGGCGGAGCCATTGGGGTTGTGGGCGGAGTGGGCGTGGCGGAGGCTATCACCTTCGTCGTCGGCTTCCCTTCTACCGTCGCGCTTTGGAGCGTCTTTGCCGGGCTGCTGATGGCCACGGTAACTGGTCTCTTCTTCGGCGTGTATCCTGCGCGCAAAGCCGCCAACCTCAACCCCATCGTCGCCCTGCGCGCCGACTAACCCTGCTTCACTCCTGAGAATCTATGGCGCTCGACGGCACACGCGAAACAGTCAAGATGGCGCTCGACACGCTGCGCACCAACAAGCTGCGCAGCGCACTGACCATCCTCGGCATTGTGATCGGCGTCATGACGGTGATTGTCATCTCGTCGGTCGTCACTGGTCTGAATGACAGCGTGTCCGATCTGGTCGAATCGCTGGGCTCGAATGTGCTGTTCGTCTTCCGCTTTCCGGTGTTCGCCAACCGGCCCACGACCGAGATGCTGACCCGCAAGCAGCTTACGTACGACGATGCCATGGCCATCGCTACGCTTCCGCATGTGGTCGCCGTCGCGCCGATTTTGCAGTATGTCGACCACTCGGCACCCGGCGGCGTGGGTTCGACCGCCATCCGCGCCAACGGCCGCTCCATGCAGAGCACGCAGTTGGAAGGTGACACGCCTGACGCCGAAGCCGTCAACAACATGACCCTGCTCGACGGCCGCTTCTTCAACAGCAACGACCAGGAGCGAGCCAACGATGTGGTCGTCCTGGGCGTGGACACGGCCGATGAACTCTTTGGCGTCCACGATGCCGTTGGCAAGGAGGTCGTGGTTGGAGGTATCACCTTCACCGTCGTCGGCGTGGTCGAGAAACGCCGGACGGCTTTCGGCGGCGGCAAGAACGCCGAAGATAACAAGGCGTACTTTCCCATCACGACCTTCCACAAGCTTCACCCGGAGGTCCTCGACTACTGGATCACCCTCAAGTACGACGACCAGAAGTACATCGGCCTGGTGCAGGACGAGGTGACCGAACTGCTGCGCCGCCGCCGCCGCGTGAAGAACGAGGCCGCCGACAACTTCGCGGTCTTCGGCACCGACTCGCTGACCCGCCTGTGGAGCCAGATTACCGGAGGCCTCTTCATGCTGCTGTTCGCGCTCTCGAGCGTGGCGCTGATGGTGGGAGGAGTCGGCGTCATGAACATTATGCTCGTCTCGGTCACCGAGCGTACCCGTGAGATCGGCATCCGCAAGGCCATCGGTGCTACCAAACGCACCATCCTCACCCAGTTCACGCTGGAGGCGATTACCCTGTGCGCGGTCGGCGGCGTCATCGGCGTGCTGGTCGGCTCGGCGATCGGCTTTGGGTTGCACTGGGTGCTGCCGTCCGTCGTCTCGGTGTTCTGGGTCGCGCTTGCCTTTGCCAGCGCCTGCGGTATTGGACTGATCTTCGGTATCTATCCGGCGTGGAAGGCGGCCAGTTTGAACCCGATCGAGGCTCTGCGCTACGAGTGACCT
>CALMVK010000194.1:0-6932 GCA_937873145.1 uncultured Granulicella sp.
GGGGTAAGAGGGAGGGGTAAGGGGTAAGGGCTATGGGTTACTCGACGTGGTAGTTGGGGGCTTCGCGGGTGATGACGACGTCATGGACGTGCGACTCGCGGAGGCCGGCGTTGGAGATGCGGACGAAGCGGGCGTTGGCCTGGAGCTCGGAGATGGTGGCGCAGCCGAGGTAGCCCATACCGGAGCGCAGGCCGCCGACGAGTTGGTAGACCATGGCTTCAAGCGGGCCGCGGTGAGGGACGCGGCCTTCGATGCCCTCGGGGACGAATTTGGCGAGGCGGTTCTGGGTGGAACCTTCGCGGGCAGTGAGGTTGGGGCGCTCGGTTTCGCCGGATTCGAGGTCGTTCTTGCCCTGGAAGTAGCGCTCGCCGGAGCCCTGGGCCATGGCGGAGAGCGAGCCCATGCCGCGGTAGGCCTTGAAGGAGCGGCCCTGGTAGAGGATGGTTTCGCCGGGGCTTTCGTCGACGCCGGCGAAGAGGGAGCCCATCATGCAGACGCTGGCACCGGCGGCGATCGCCTTGGTGACGTCTCCGGAGTACTTGATGCCTCCGTCGGCGATGACGGGGATTCCTTGTTTCGAGGCAGCGCGGGCGGCTTCGCTGATGGCGGTGATCTGGGGCATGCCGGCTCCGGTGACCATGCGAGTGGTGCAGATGGAGCCAGGGCCGATGCCGACCTTGATGGCGTCGGCTCCGGCGTCGATGAGGGCGAGGGCGCCGTCGTGGGTGGCGACGTTGCCGGCGAGGAGGGCGACGGCGGGGTGGGCTTTTTTGACGGCGCGGACGGCCTCGAGAACGCGCGAGGAGTGGCCGTGGGCAGAGTCGATGGCGAGGGCGTCGACGCGCATGTCGATGAGGCCGGCGGCGCGCTCGAGGAAGTCGCCGGTGGCCCCGATGGCTCCGGCGACGCGGAGACGGCCCTGCTCGTCTTTGGAGGCGTTGGGGTATTTGAGTTTTTTCTGGATGTCCTTGACGGTGATGAGGCCTTTGAGCTCGAAGTCGTCATTGACGACGAGGAGTTTTTCGACGCGGTGCTGGTGCAGGATGTGCTCGGCCTCTTCAAGGGTGGTGCCGACGGGCACGGTGATGAGGTTTTCCTTGGTCATGACGGAGTCGATGGTGAGGTCGGTGCGGGAGACGAAGCGGAGGTCGCGGTTGGTGAGAATGCCGACCAGCTTGCGGTTCTTGGTGACGGGGACGCCGGAGATCTTGTAGCGGCGCATGACCTCAAGGGCGGAGGCGATGGATTCTTCGGGGGCGATGGTGACGGGGTCGACGATCATGCCGGATTCGGAGCGCTTGACCTTGTCGATCTCGCCGGCCTGCTGCTCGATGGTGAGATTGCGGTGGACGACGCCCATGCCGCCTTGCTGGGCCATGGCGATGGCGAGGCGCGACTCGGTGACGGTGTCCATGGCGGCGGACATGAGCGGGGTGTTGAGGGTGATGGTGCGGGTGAGGCTTGTCTGCGTGCTGACCTGGGTGGGGACGACGTCCGAGTAGGCGGGGACCAGGAGGACATCGTCGAAGGTCAGGGCTTCGGGGATTTCTGACAGAATCATGCACTCTATTGTTGCACCGCAAGACGAATGGGAGGTAAGGAAGGTATGCCCTAAAAGACGGATTGTAAGCGCGACGGGAGCCGGATACGATGGGGAGAGACGTGATCAACTTTGCCCAGGTCGCCGCAGTGGTCACGGTAGAGGCGGTGCTGTTTGCGGCGGCACTCGGTCTGCTGTACCGGCTTTACGGGAGGATCTTCCCTGTGCCGGTAAGGGTAGCGGTGGGCGCGTTTGAGCAGGGCGTGGTGCTGCGCGGGTCGGCAGTCGAGAAGGTTCTGACGCCAGGCCGATACTGGATAACGCCGGGGCGGAGCCTGGTACGGGTGGATATGCGGCCGAAACCGCTGCAGATTCCGGCGCAGGAACTCATTGCGCTCGACGAGGCGAGGATCCGGGTGAGCCTGGGTGGGGAGCTGAAGATTCTCGATCCGGCGCGGTTTGTAGCGGAGAGCTCGGACGCGGCGGGAGCGTTTTATCTGGAGCTGCGGCAAGCGCTGCGGATGGCGGCGACGGAACTGCCGAGCGAGGCGATTCTAGGCTCGCAGTCGCTCTTGACGGCGCGGGTGGGGGATTTATTGATTCCGCGAGCGGCGCAGCTTGGGGTGGAGTTGACGCGGCTGGATGTGTGGCAGGTGGTGCTGGTAGGCTGGCCGCATCCGGCGTGATCGTTCTTACCAGTTAGTACCAGGTCGCAAAACTCTGAGTCGCTCGAGAACGAAGACTCGCAAGGTAAGGACGAGACTCTGGAATATTTTTCTTTCATCCAGCGCTATGGGTTGAGGCTCTTGATAACGCCAGATGCCCGCGTAGTCCGTCAACGAGATGATGAGATGGACGTCGATCGGAAGTAGCTCACCAAGATGCTGTGTTTCCTTTGTCAGCCGCTCGATGTCATGCGTAAAGGCGTATCTCTGCCCGTGCGCACCGATGAGTGCTTTGAGCAACTTCTCCGTCGCCTGCTGGGCGTGTAAGCCGAATGTACGGTCGTTGACGGCAGATGAATGGTTTCTTCGTCATCTCGCGACGCGTTCAACAGCTCCACGATCGATCGATCCAACGCGCTTGTCATAGAGGATGACGCCTTCTTTCGCGATGTCGTGGTGGACGCTGATAATGGAGTCTTTCATGTATTCATGACGGTCTTCACTAAAAACGAGTAGATCGACTGCCATGAAGACGTCAAGATTGGAACGGGAGACGGGCAACCGGTCACATTTCGGATCATATTGGGCGACTATGACGGCCAGATCAAGATCGCTTTCGGGATGATGACTTCCCCGGGCACGCGATCCGAAGGCTGCGATCCAGAGGGGGTCGGCTTTGGCGATGATCTTTTCAACGGCATGGAGGATCTTGTCCTCTGTGACGAGGCCGGGGTCTCTGCTGACGATAATTTCCGGGGCTGCAGGTGTGGCCACGAAGACCTCCATCATCCGTCTCTTGAGTTTATCAAGAGCCGCGGAAATACCGGGCGTGGCCGCATCAGCGTGAACTGGTGAGCGGAAAGTCATGCGCAGAGCAGCGCGTCTTCAGGAGATCCGTTTGGTCACATAGGTCAGCAGCAGATCGATCGCGTCCCGAATCTCTTGGCGTTCTCCCGGATGGATGGGGTCGCCAACATCGTAGCGAAAGACGACGGCGAACGCCTGCAGGTTTAGCACGGGATAAGAGAGTGGAAGAGGAGCCGCGTTCAGGTCGCTGAGTTGCTTGAGGAGCGCAGCCAGATCGTGGGTTCGCTCATAGCGCGCATTCTCGGAAGCGATCAGTGCTTTGAAGAGCTTTTCAAAGGCTTGTTGAGCGTGGAAGCCGAAGATAGTGTCAGAAAGGTGGAATGCCAGCGCTTCTCGATCTTCCCGCGCTTTACGCAGCAGTCACTCGGCTTGTGCATCCATCGAGCATCCTCTCGTAAACCAGGATTCCCTCTTTCTCGATGTCGTGATGAACGCTGTTCATTGAATCTTTAAATTGCAGGTGGTGCTCCCAGGTCATGGTGAGTAGGTCCATGGACATGTCAACTCCCTGCAACGTGGTGTACAGATTCCGCGCCGCCTCGCGATTGGAGCTCTCGTCCAGGACGACAGCAACGTCCCAGTCGCTGTCCGGTCGATGTTCGCCTCGGGCCCAGGAGCCAAAGGCGACGATGCGGAGAGGATTGACGGTCTGCGCTATGAGGCGGACTGCGGCTTCGATGCGGGCTGGAGTGATGCCCCAGTTGGGCGAGGTCTGCAGGGCGGCGGCATGGGTCTGCGTGCTCATGAAGTCCGTCTGAGTATCATAAAATGTGCGTAGAGTACGCGAGTTCCGCGAACTTGAATTTTCCTCAGATTCGCCTTACACTCGTGTTTGCAGACGAAGTTGTTCCGTTGGTACGACAAACCCGTGTAGATACCGGGACTGGTTCGAAGTTCAACCAGGCGGCGGAGACGATGAGTGGGCGAGAGCCCACTTTTTATTTGCTCTAAAGATTTTTTCGTGTCGGGCTCTATGGCGCTACAGATTGACCAAATTCGGGCACTTGCGGAGCGTGTCGCGGCTTCGCACTCGCTTGACATTGTCGATCTGGAGTTTTCGGGTGGCGCCAAGCATAGAACGCTACGGGTGTTTCTTGAGAAGGATGCGGCCGGCCGGGCCCGACTGGCGGAATTGGCGGCCACGGAAGACTCCGAGCTGCCCAAGGGCGTTCCAGCAGAGATGCTTTCTGGCGTAACGCATGAAGACTGTGAGGTGTTTACGCACGATTTTGGGACGGTGCTGGACGTAGAAGACCTGGTGCCGGGTGCCGAGTACACGCTTGAGGTCTCTTCGCCCGGGCTGGAGAGAAAGCTTTCCCGGCCGGCAGATTTTGTTCGCTTTACCGGAGGGTTGGTCAAGCTGCAGACGTTTACGGCGATCGACGCGAACCGGCACTTTCAGGGGCGGCTAACGGGATTTGAGGACGGCACCCTGACGATTGATCTGGGAGCGGTAAAGCAGAAGGGCAAGGGACGGAAGTCAGCAGTTGGAGTGCAGGTAATTGCGGTGCCTTTGACAAACGTGGAGAAGGCAAATTTGATTGCCGAGATTTAGGTGTGACAGGTAGCACGGTAGTAGAAACAAAGGAAAATACGGGGATTCTGGCTCTGCCAGAACGACGACTTAAGAGCTGTTTACGAGAAGTGAGAACTCACTATGGCAAGTCCGCTATACCAGTCGATTGAACTGCTAAGCCGCGAAAAAGGGATTGAGCCTGAGATTGTCGTATCGGCGATCGAGGATGCGATTGCGCTGGCGACGCGCAAGTATTACAAGACGCAGGAGAACATGCGCGCGGAGATGGATCGCGAGTCTGGCGAGATTCGGGCGTATGTGTTCAAAACCGTGGTCGAGACGCCGGAGCTGGTCACCGACGAGGCCAACGAGCTGACGCTCGAGGCAGCGCGGGAGATGGCTCCCGAGGTTGAGGTGGGCGGCGAGCTGCGGTTCTATAAAGACACGTCCCCTCTGGGTCGGATTGCGGCGCAGATGGCCAAGCAGGTGATCTTCCAGAAGGTGCGCGAGGCCGAGCGCGACACCGTGTTCAACGAGTACAACCATCGCGCGGGTGAGGTGCTGAATGCGACGGTGAAGCGGCTGGAGCCGATGGACGTGATCTTCGACCTGGGCAAGGCCGAGGCGCGGATGCCGAAACGCGAGCAGAGCCGGCTGGAGCAGTTTGCGGTGGGTGAGCGGGTGCGTGTGGTGCTGTTGCGGGTGGATCGTGCGGCCAAGGGTCCGCAGGTGATTGTGTCGCGAGCGGCGCCGGCGCTGGTGCAGAACCTGTTCCAGTCTGAGGTGCCGGAGATCTATGATGGTACGGTTTCGATCCGGGCGATTGCGCGCGAGGCCGGAGAGCGGACCAAGATCGCGGTGATGAGTCGCGACAAGGATGTGGATCCGGTGGGTGCGTGTGTCGGCATGAAGGGCATGCGAGTGCAGTCGATTATCCGCGAGCTACGCGGCGAGAAGATCGACATCATCGAATACTCAGAGGAGATTACGACGTTTGCCGAGAAGGCGTTGCAGCCGGCCAAGGTGGCGCGGGTGTCGATTACCGACCTTGACGAAAAGCAGATCGAGGTGATCGTCGACGACACGCAGCTCTCGCTCGCGATCGGCAAGAAGGGCCAAAATGTGCGCTTGGCGGCGAAGCTGCTGAACTGGAAGATCGACATCAAGAGCGAGGAGGAGAAGCGCCAGGAGGTCGAGCAGCAGATGCAGGCCATGTCCAGCGGACCTTCGACGCCGATCGAGCAGGTGAGCGAGCTGGGTGAGGCGGTGCTCGAGAAGCTGATCGCGGCGGGCATTACGACGGTCGAGGCGCTGGCGGATATGACGGCCGAAGAGCTGGGCGAGGTTCCAGGGATTGGCGAGAAATCGGTCGGAAAAATCTCGGTTGCAGTGCGCCATTATTTTGGCCAGTATGAGGAAGGCGAGGATCGCCCGGTGCCTCTGGCTGCCATCGAAACGACTACGAACGGACCAATTGAGAAACAGGAGAGAACATCGATGGCCAAGACCCCGGAAGAAATTCTTGCAGAAGCCGCCGCGGCAGGTGAGCCGCCGGTTGAGTTGAACAGCCTTTCGACAGAGGACGTAGTGGACGCGGAAGAGGCGGAGTCGGCCTCGGACGCGAACGACGATGCGGATCGTCGGGAGGAGCGGATCGAGATGGAGAACGACACGATCGACACGCTGGTTGCGGACAGCCAAGAAGTTTCGGATGAGACCGTGGACGCGGATGAGCACAACCGTGGTTAGACCGGCTGCGTGCGGTATTTGCTGCATATTCGGGGATTTCAGAGATAATACGGAAGAGCAACTACTTCTCCTTCAAACGAGGCTCGTATGAACGGCTAGCGGCTTGAACGGGAAGACAAAGGGACGGATGACCAAAGTAAGAATCAACGATCTGGCACGCGAACTGGAAGTAAAGAGCAGGCCGATTCTCGATGCGCTCGAGGCGATTGGCGTGTCAGGCAAGACGCACTCCTCGTCGATCGACGAGGACCAGGCTGAGGGTGTGCGCGCATACTTCAAGGGCGATCGGTCGGCCGTGGCGACCAAGGCTCAGGCGGCGGAGAACCGGACAAAGGTCAATCTGTCCAATGCCTCAAAGCCCGGCGATGCAATGCGGGCGATTTTGGAACGCAAGGCTGCCCAGAGTGGCGGGGCTGTTCGTCCTGGCATAGCCAACCAAGGTGCGACGGCAAATCAAGGCGTAGTCGCGCACGTTGCGGCAAGTGCACAACCTCGTCCGGCGCAGGCCGTAGCAGCTCCGAGTGTGCGGCCGGCGGCGTTCGTAGCTCGTCCGGTTACGGTAGCTCCTCCCGTGCGGCCGGTTGTTGCCCCGGTT
>CALMVK010000194.1:7032-18807 GCA_937873145.1 uncultured Granulicella sp.
AGGGTCATCCTGCCGCAGACTGGACCGCGGCCAATCTATACGGCTCCTGCGCCGGCACCTGGAGCAGCACCGCGTGGACGTCCGATCTTTGAGCGGCCTCGTCCGGGGTTCCCGGCGAGCAGCCCGGGCGGTTCGGGAGGTCCTGGCGGCCCGGCCGGTTCACGTCCGCCAATAAACATGGCTCCCGGTGCACGCCGGCCGATGCATCCGACGCGAACGATTCCCGGCGGCGGACCCGGTGGTCCGGGCGGTGCGCCGCGTCCCGGCTTTACGCCTGGAGCGCGCCCCGGCTTCCCTGCCCGTCCTGGCTTTCCTCCGCGTCCGGGTGGACCGGGCGGCGCGCCTGGTGCGCCGGAAGGCGGTCCACCAGCCGGCATGCGTCCTGCCCGTCCTGGGCAGCGCCGTGGAGGTCAGCGCTACGAGAAGGTGAAGGAAGGCCCGATGAAGGGCTTTCAGCCGCCACCGCGTTATGGTGGTGTGCAGATGTCGCGCGAGCCGATGCCGATCACCAAGACGATAACGGTGACGGAAGGAATCAGCGTAAAGGATCTGGCTGAGAAGCTGGATGTGCGTGGTAAGGACCTGATCGCTGTGCTGCTGATGAAGGGCGTGCTGGTGACGGTAAACCAGTCGCTTGACGGCGAGCTGGTAAAGGATGTGGCGCGCCAGTTTGGGGCGGATGCCGCGGTGATCTCGGTCGAAGAGCAGCTTGAGAATGAAGCGATTGAAGGCCTGCTGGAAGACACGACCGACATGGTCGAAGTGGTGCGCTCGCCGGTGGTTACGGTGATGGGCCATGTCGATCACGGTAAGACGTCTCTACTCGACGCGATTCGCTCGACCGACGCCGATGTGGTCGATGTGGCGAGCGGCGAGGCGGGTGGAATCACGCAGCACATCGGCGCCTACAAGGTGAAGATCACCAAGCCTGGTTCACCGGCGTTTGGACGCGAGATTGTGTTCCTCGATACTCCGGGTCACGAAGCCTTCACGCGCATGCGTGCCCGCGGAGCCAAGGTCACGGACATCGTCGTGATCGTGGTCGCGGCAGACGATGGTGTAATGCCGCAGACTATCGAGGCGATCGATCATGCGCGCGCGGCGAAGGTTCCGATCATCGTGGCCGTCAACAAGATCGACAAGCCGGAGGCCAATCCAGCCAAGGTGATGCAGCAGCTTGCGTCGCGCGGGGTGCAGGCCGTGGCTCTGGGCGGCGACACCGAGTTCGTCGATGTCTCCGCGAAGAAGAAGACCAACCTCGATGGCCTGGAAGAGATGATCTGCTACATCGCCGATACGAACGAGCAGAAGGCGCAACCGGAGCGGCCGGCGGTCGGTACGGTCATCGAAGCCAAGCTCGATCGCGGACGCGGTGCAGTAGCTTCCATTTTGGTGCAGAACGGCACGTTGAAGACGGGCGACAGCTACATCGTCGGCAACACGTTCGGCAAAATTCGGGCGATGTTCGACGATCGCGGGCGCTCCATTACCGAGGCTGGACCTTCGACCCCGGTCGAGATTCTAGGTCTTGAAGGGATGCCGGATGCCGGCGACACCTTCCTGGTGATGGCGGACCGCGACAAAGCCAAGGGCATTGCGCAGTACCGCAAGATGAAGGAGCGCGAGGCACAGCTGGCGAAGAGCTCGCGGGTGTCGCTCGAAGGTCTGGCCGAACAGATCAAGCAGGCGGGTGTCAAAGACCTCAACGTCATCGTCAAGGGCGATGTGCAGGGCTCGGTCGAGGTCATCGCCGAGGATCTGTCGCATATGTCGACCGAGAAGGTGCGGGTGCGCGTGCTGCACTCCGGTGTGGGCGCGATTACGGAATCAGACGTGCTGCTGGCGTCGGCTTCGAACGCGATCATCATCGGGTTCAACGTGCGTCCGGACCGCAACTCAGCCGAGGTTGCGGCGCGAGAGAACGTGGAGATCCGGTTGCACTCGATCATCTACGAGCTGCGCGACGAGATCACCAAGGCGATGTACGGTCTGCTTGAGCCGGTCTTCAAGGAGAACTACGCCGGCCGCGCGGAGGTGCTGCAGGTCTTCAAGATCACCAAGGTCGGGCAAATTGCCGGCTGCCGTGTGCTCGACGGCGTGATCAAACGCAATGCGCAGGCGCGCCTGATGCGTGATGGCGCGGAGATTTGGAAGGGCAAGATCAGCTCATTGAAGCGCGTAAAAGACGATGTGTCTGAAGTGCGCGACGGAGTCGAGTGCGGTATCGATTTGGCCGGGCACAAGGATATTCGAGCCGGCGACACGATCGAAACGTACACGACCGAGAAGCTTGAAGATGAGCTGGGCCGGAACTCGGCCGAGCTAAAGAAGCAGCAGATTGCCGAGCTAAAGGCCGCGAAGGATGCGGAGAACGAAGTGGCCCGGGCTGAGGCGAGCGTCTAGATTCCGATCAGTAAGTTCCAGCAGAAAGGCCGGGGAACTATCCCGGCCTTTTCTGTTTGGTCATTGGAAAAGATTAGTCAAGGTCTCTCTCAAGTAGTCCCGTGTTATTGATGATTCAAATTCCACGGATGTAGTGCTGACGTCGCGCTGTAGCTTCATCGTTGCGTTGATGCTCTACACTGAGCAGGCATGAATCTTGACGCGATCCAGAGTTCTCTGCGAGACGCCGGCCTCGACGCCTGGCTATTTTACGACCATCATCATCGTGATCCCTTGGCGTACCGCATTTTAGGTTTGGCGAATGCGCACGTCACGCGACGCTGGTACTACTTGATCCCAGCCGAGGGTACGCCGCGCAAGCTGGTGCATCGCATCGAGCGTGAACGGCTGGATGCGCTGCCAGGCAGCCGAAACGAGTACAGTTCCTGGCAGGAGTTGGAGCAGCAGCTTAAGACTATGTTGGACGGCTCGACTAGAATTGCCATGCAGTATTCGCCGCGCAATGCGATTATGTACCTTTCGATGGTGGATGCGGGAACAGTGGAGATGCTGCGTGAGCTTGGTAAAGAGATCGTCAGCTCGGCGGATCTGGTAAGCGAGTTTGAGGCTGTCTTGACGGAGACCCAGATTGCGACACACTTCGCCGCACAAGAAAAGCTGGACGCTATTCTAAGCGCAGGTTGGGCGCGCATCGGGGAGCGTACGCGCAACGGAGGCACGAACGAGTTCGCAATCGTGACGTTTCTGCAAGAAGCGATTGAGCGAGCCGGATTGGTCACTGCGCATGGGCCGAATGTGTCCTGTGGAGAAAACGCCGCCAACTCGCACTACGAGCCAAGCGCGGCGAGTGCCAAGCGTATTCAGTCCGGCGACTTCGTACTGATCGATATTTGGGCCAAGCTTGCGGAACGACCGGATGCAATCTGGTATGACATTACGTGGACGGGCGTCATCGATCGGGAGCCTTCGCCGCGCGAGCAAAGCATCTTCGCAACTGTACGCAATGCACGCAATGCGGCAATCCAGTCCGTGCAGCAAGCATTTGCCGCGGACGCACCGATTGCAGGCTGGCAGCCTGACGACGCTGCACGTGCAGTCATTCGAGCGGCCGGTTTCGCAGAGTTTTTCACGCATCGTACGGGACACAATATCGCTACGGAGCTCCATGGGCCTGGAGCGCACCTTGATAATCTGGAAACGCATGATGTGCGTGCCATCCTGCCGCATACCTGCTTCTCGGTCGAGCCGGGGCTGTATTTTCCAGGGGAGTTCGGCATCCGCAGCGAGGTGAACATGATCACCTATCCCAGACGCGCCGTGGTGACAGGTCCCCTGCAAACCGAGCTCGTCCGCATCTGAACTGCTATCATCGGAGACGATGGCGACTCCTGCACAGGTCACACCCCGGCCCGTAACCCGTTCTTCCACACTGCCTCTGTTAGTGCTGTTTGCCGGCTGGTTGATCCCCGGTGCCGGGCACTTGCTTCTGCGCAAGCCTGTGAGGGCATTGCTCCTCTTCATGGCCATCAGCACGATGTTCGCCGTGGGAGTAGCACTGCAGGGAAAGGTATACGCGCCGAACACGGGCGATGTACTCGACATGCTCGGTTTCGTCGGACAACTTGGGACAGGCTTGCTCTTCGTGTTCGCACATCTGCTGGATTGGGGGCGGCCAAGCGTGCAGACAGCACTTCAGGACTACGGCACCAAGTTTATTGTGGTCGGCGGTTTGCTGAACATCATCGCCGCCATCGACGCGCACTCACTGGCCAACGGAAGAAAGGCATCCTGATGTTGACTCACTTCAGCGCTATGCTGATTTTTGCGTCTTGTGTCTCGGTCGTCTTCGGCATCACGCAACGAGCCGTGCCCAAAATGATGATTCGCTTTGGCACATTTACCTTTGGAATCCTGGTGTTCGGCACAGTGGCAGCTAGCTGGTTGATGTACCTGATCAAGCGATAAAGAAACAAATAAAGCCTCACTCGTTGCAAGAGTGAGGCCTTTGTTTAATTTGGCAATCTTCTACGGCTCAGCATTCGGATCTGGCGCTTCTCCCGGTGTCTGTTCCTCAAGCTGCCGCTGCATCTCTTCACGCTTCTTCTCGCGGGCCTCTGCTCGCTTCTGTGCTTTTTCAGTAAGTTCCTGCTCAGCACCCAAAAGTTCAATCACGGCCATCTCCGCAGCATCGCCCTTACGCGCATAGGTGCGCACGATACGGAGATAGCCTCCTGAGCGCGTGCTGTAGCGTGGGGCGACGGTGGTGAATAAGCGAGCCACAGCAAGATCAGTCATCAAGTATGCCAGTGCTTGACGACGCGAGTGAACATCTCCGTTCTTTCCGAGCGTAATCATCTTCTCGATGATTGGCCGCGAGGCTTTACACTTGGTAATGGTGGTTTCTACGCGATCATTGAGAATGACAGAGGTGACCAAATTGCGCAACATCGCGCGACGGTGAGAGGTATTGCGGCCTAGTTTGTAGCCGCCATTCCGGTGACGCATGGTGTAATCTCCTTCGATTTCCGCTTATGCGGAACTCGGATTGCATCTTGATACAACAAGGCGGAACCAGGAGGAATACCTCCTGGTTCCACTGATTAGAAGTTCTCTGGCTCAGAAGCAAGGTCCAACTCGTCTTCCTCATCTTCGTCCTCGTCCTCGTCATCATCGTCGTCGAAGCTGTAGCTGGCGGCGAGGGTAGCGGCGGGAAGCACTGAAGTCGGTCCAGGCACAGGATTGCCGTTATCGTCGATCTTCATACCGAGCGATAAGCCCATCTGCGCCAAAATTTCCTTGATTTCATTGAGCGACTTACGACCGAAGTTCTTGGTCTTCAGCATCTCAGCTTCAGTCTTCTGGATCAATTCGCCAATAGTCGCGATGTTGGCGTTCTTGAGGCAGTTATAACTGCGGACGGATAACTCCAACTCTTCAACTGAGCGGTTAAGATTTTCATTGCGAATTGAAGGACCATCAAGACCACCATCGTGACCAGACTCCATCTCTTCTTCAAAATTAATGAAGATGGTCATGTGATCTTTGAGCAGCTTGGCAGAGAGGCCAAGAGCGTCCGCAGGAAGCACGGTACCGTTTGTCCAAATCTCGATCGTTAGCTTGTCATAGTCGGTAATCTGACCAAGACGAGCAGCTTCTACCAAGTAGTTCACCTTACGTACGGGCGAGTGCACAGAATCAACCGGAATAAAACCTAGACCTAGGTCGCCGTCAAAGTTCTTATCGGCAGAAATGTAGCCACGTCCACGCTTGAGGCGCATCTCCATGTCGATCTTGCCGCCCTCGGAGATCGTGCAGATATACATGTTGGGATCAAGAATCTCTACGTCGCCATCAGCCTCGATCATCCCGGAGGTAACGACGCCAGCGGCATCGGAGCGCAGGTACAGTGCCTTCGGGCCGTCTCCGTTGAGCTTGAACGGAATCTGCTTGAGGTTGAGGATAATGTCGGTCGCGTCCTCAACGACACCAGTGATGGATTGGAACTCATGCAGTACACCTTCAATACGGACGGCGGTCACGGCCGCGCCTTCAATAGAAGCGAGCAGCGTACGACGCAGCGCATTGCCAATTGTGGTGCCGAAGCCGCGCTCAAAAGGCTGCGCGCTGAATTTTCCGTACTTGGGGGTGATCGACTCAGTGTCGATAGCAAGACGCTTGGGCTTCTGGAAACCTCTCCAAAGCATAGATATTCTCCTTTTCCGGTACGCCGCGATGCATTTTGCGGACGGCGGATCTTGCGGTTGTATAGGTTACGAAACGACTAGCTCACTCCAGTCGCTGGTTTGCGAGTGACTGGAGTGAGTCTCTTACTTACTTTGAGTAGAGCTCAACGATCAGTTGCTCATTGACAGGCATTTGAACCTCATCACGTTTGGGGAGTGAGACGATCTTGCCTGAGAACGTATCGCGGTTGATATCAATCCAGGTTACCGACTGCAGACCACCGGCAAACTGCTTCGCAGTTTCGAGAACCCCCAACGCTTTTGAGTTCTCGCGCACGGCAATCTCATCACCAACCTTGCACTGAAAAGAAGGAATATTAACCTTGCGGCCGTTGACAGCGACATGTCCGTGGCGGACGATCTGTCGCGCCTGCCTACGGCTCGTCGCTAATCCAATCCGATAGCAAACATTATCAAGACGCGTCTCGAGTTGCTGCAGCAGAAGCTCACCTGTTACACCAGGCCTGTTCGAGGCCTTCTGGTAATAAGACCGAAACTGTGTCTCAAGTGTGAAGTAGATGCGCTTGGCTTTCTGCTTCTCGCGAAGCTGTAGACCGTAGCCTACAATCTTCTTTACCTTCTTGGATTGCCCATGCTGACCGGGCGGAAAGTTCCGCTTTTCTACAGGACATTTCTCAGTAAAACACTTGGGTCCTTTAAGGAAGAGCTTGACGCCGTCACGCCGGCACATGCGGCAAACGGGTCCTGTATAACGTGCCATTTTATCTCCAGACTCGGGGTCGATCGCTTTACACGCTGTTGGCGCTTCTTCACGATCCTTGGTGAAAAGCAATGACCTAGGCCTAATTGGACTAGATCAATAAAGCTTTATTAAAGATCAGACTCGGCGACGCTTGGGGGGACGACAACCGTTGTGCGGCATGGGCGTGACGTCTCGGATGGAACGCACATCGATGCCCGCGGTCGCAAGAGCACGGATCGCCGACTCACGGCCTGATCCAGGACCTGAGACTCGCACATCTACAGAACGTAGGCCATGCTCGCGTGCTCCGTTCGCAGCACCCACCGCTGCCTGCTGCGCAGCAAAGGGAGTTCCCTTGCGGGAGCCGCGAAAGCCAAGAGAGCCAGAAGACTTCCAGCTAAGCGTATTGCCAGTCTGATCGGTAATCGTAACGATGGTGTTATTGAAGGATGCCTGGATGAAAACAAGTCCGTAAGGCACATTCTTCCGCTCGCGCTTTTTGAATTTCTTGCCCTTACCCGTTGCAGCTTTGTTGCCAGACTTCTGCTGATTCTGTGTCTTAGCCATTTTATTTTGTCGCTTTCTTCTTGCCGGCCACTGTTCCCTTGCGCGGACCTTTGCGGGTGCGAGCGTTGGTGTGGGTGCGCTGTCCGCGAACAGGTAAGTTACGGCGATGACGTAGGCCACGATAAGACTGAATCTCAATGAGGCGCTTGATATTCAGCGAAATCTCTTTCCTTAGATCGCCTTCAATCTGGCCTTCCTTTTCGATAACCTGTCGAATGCGGTTGAGTTGGTCTTCGTCAAGAGTACCCACCTTGACCATAGGATCAACGTCGGCTTCTGCTAAGATCTTTGCAGCGCGAGAGTCACCGATACCGAAAATATAGGTTAGACCAATGCGCGCCTGCTTATGGTTCGGTACATCGACGCCAGAGATACGAGCCATCTAATTTCCTTTTGTTGAGGCTCACCGGCCCTGCCGGTAAGCGAAGTAAATAGTTACGGAAGGTCTACCGGGTTCAACGCAAGCCCAAAAGACAGCTAACTAGCCCGGCAGGGCCGTTTACACCAGCCAAGATTAACCTTGGCGCTGCTTATGCTTGGCATTCCCGCAGATGACGCGAACCACGCCACGACGATGAATCACCTTGCATTTTTCGCAAATCTTCTTAACAGACGCACGAACCTTCATAAGTCTCCTGAATCTACTTCTTCTTCGGTTGCCATTGATGGAGCTTTTAGCACTTCTCAGCTAGAGACAAACAGTTACAGCCTGTACTTATTTATATCGATACACGATGCGGCCACGATTGAGATCATACGGGCTAAGCTCAATTGCTACCCGATCACCGGGAAGAATTTTAATGAAATTCTTCCGCATGCGGCCCGAGATGTGGGCCAGGGCTTGATGCTTATTCTCAAGCTCCACTTTAAACATTGCGTTCGGCAGCGTCTCTACGACCACGGCCATCACTTCGATTGCATCTTCCTTCGACAAACCAGTCTCCCCGCACGCCCCATTATCAGAGCTCCCATCGCTGAGAGACTGCAATCTACGCACCGCCTACAATACTAATTCATACCAGCTCTTTTCCAAAACGTCTTTTGAAAAGTAAGTCGCCGCCCTATCTCATCGCGTCAGAACCAGCGGACCGTCCCGGGTAATGGCCACAGTATGCTCAAAGTGAGCACTGTAGCTCCCATCAACCGTAACCGCAGTCCAACCGTCTTTCAATACCTTCACTTCAGCTTTACCCGCGTTGATCATCGGCTCAATGGCTAAGACCATACCGGGACGCAGCCGTGGCCCTTTTCCTCGAGTGCCGTAGTTGGGAAGTTGTGGATCCTCGTGCATCGCTTTTCCGATGCCATGACCAACAAATTCTCTGACTACCCCAAACCCTTCCGCCTCACATATTTCCTGCACTGTAGCTGAGATATCAAAGAGTCGGCCGCCTGGAACTGCCTGACCGATGGCTGCCTCAAGCGATGCCTGCGTAACTTGAAGTAAACGGCGCGTGGTTTCACTTTGAGGACCAATCGCGTAGGTCACTGCACAGTCGGAATAAAAATTGTCAAACACTACACCGCAATCAATCGAGAGGATATCGCCATCCTTCAACACTGTCTTCTCACTTGGCATACCGTGCACTACCTGCTCATTCAGCGAGGTGCAAAGTGCCGAAGGAAAGCCGTGATATCCCTTAAACGCAGCCTTTGCACCGGACACTTGGATACTTTGGTTAGCCACGCGCTCAAGCTCCATGGTCGAGATACCCGCTACAACGAAAGGGCGAATCGTCTCATGCACCTCGCGGAGTAACTCACCAGACCTACGCATCTTATCAATCTCAAGTGGGGTTTTCAACATAATAGCCACGAGTTAAATACTCCCATGAACTTGGGATTCATTTCGAAACCGCTGCAATCCAAAATGGATAGCCTCGGTCACAACCGTGACCGGGCTCGCTCCATCCACCTCGCAGAAGCGACCTAGTCGGCAGTAATGATCTATCACAGGCGCTGTCTGTTCATGAAAGGTCTTCATACGCTGCTCAAAAACAGACTCGGAGTCATCATTCCGCTGCTCTAATGGATCACCATCAAGATCGCAGATCCCAAAGACAGTCGAAGGCTTGGTATAAACATTGTAGATGTGGCCACGAGGACAAACGCGACGCCCAGTGATCCGTCGTAGTAATTCGTCGTGACTAACTTGAATCTGAATAGCCACTACGGGTAAAGTAATCTTTCCCTCTGCAAGGGTAGCGTCTAACCAGTTTGCTTGTGCTAATGTGCGTGGAAATCCATCGAGAACATAACCTAAACCACAATCAGAGTCCTGCAAGCGTTCAGCAATCATACGATTGACTAGGTTATCAGGAACCAAATCCCCGCGCTGCATGCACTCATCGGCAAGACGACCAAGTTCGGTATGCCGTCTTCTCTGCTCACGAAGAATATCTCCTGTTGAGATTTGAGGAACTTTAAAGGTATCCATCAGCAGCTTCGCTTGAGTGCCTTTGCCAGCACCAGGAGCACCCAGCAACAAAATCGGCCCGAGCGTGTATAGATCTTCTTGTTTGATGGTCGCCAAGTTGCTTTACCAACTGCGCCGGCCGCGAATACGACCCGACTTAGGACTGAAACCATCATAGTGCCGCATAATAAGCTGCGACTCGATCTGTTGAATCGTGTCCATTGCCACACCAACCACAATCAGTAATGAAGTCCCACCAAAATAGAAGTTGACCCCCAGACCGCTGGTCACCCAAACAGGCATCCGCTCGAACAAGCCTCCGACCAGCGGAAGATGATTGAACTTGATTCCACTAATGAGAAAGGTGGGAATAAACTGAATAATACAAAGATAGAGTGCGCCAACCAAGGTAATGCGAGTAAGTACATCATTGATGAAATCTGAGGTACGTCGGCCAGGACGAATGCCTGGAATGAATCCGCCGTATTTACGCATATTATCCGCAATGTCGTCAGGCCTGAACACAATCGAAATATAAAAATACGCAAAGAAAATGATAGCTAGAATAAAAGTTAGTTCATAGAGCGGTTCACCAGGAGCGATGGCTCGCAGAATCGGCCCGAAATAAGATGTCTCTGAAAGCTTTGCTGAACCAAATAAGCTCATCCCGGAGAAGAGCAGAGGTGCCGACAAGATAGAGCTAGCAAAAATGACTGGCATCACCCCACCAGAATTGACTTTCAGCGGTAAGTGAGTTGATTGACCGCCCATCATACGCCTACCGACAATTCGCTTAGCATACTGCACGGGAATGCGTCGCTCAGACCTCTCCACAAAAATGATAAAGGCAACTACGCCAACCATTAATGTCAGCAGGATTAGAATGGCAATGGGCGTGAAAGCTCCCCAGGCACCAGTCGTAGCTTTCGTGTATAAATCAGCAACGCCTTTAGGCAGGCCATCCACGATTCCGGTGAAGATCAACAGTGACATACCGTTGCCGATACCTCGTTCTGTTATTTGCTCACCTAACCACATAATAAACGCAGTTCCAGCAGTCAATGTAAGCACGCAGAGAGGAATAAAGCCCCACCTGGACATCGTTACCATGGACGCACCGGCATTAGTCTGAGTTAGCGTCAGCGCGATCGTAGTGCTTTGCACGATACCGAGCAACACCGTTACGTAGCGAGTCCACTGAGTAATCTTGCGACGGCCAATCTCGCCTTCCTTCTGCAACTTTGCGAGAGGCTCATAAATTACAGTCAGCAGTTGAAAGATAATAGATGCCGTAATATACGGCATAATTCCTAAAGCAAAAATAGTCAACTTTCGAAGATTACCGCCAGAGAAAAGATCTACTAAACCAAGTGCTGACCCGGCATTCTGGTTGAAGAATTGTGCTAACGCCTTCGGGTCGATACCAGGCGTTGGTACGTGTGCGCCGATGCGATAAACAGCCAAAAGACCTAGCGTAAATAGCAGGCGGATACGTAAATCCGGAATCTTGAAAATATTAGCTATCTTTTCAAACATCAGATTCCTTTATCTAAATTCAATAGAAGTGTGCCTACCAATTATCATCAACGTGTCAGATACTACAAAGCTGCAGCATCTCCAAGGCCGATAAGCACGGCCCTACCACCTGCCTGCTCTATGGCTTGCTGTGCAGCTTTTGAGAATTTATGTGCGTGAACTGTAATCGCCGAGTGGATCTCACCATTCTTCAGAACTTTGATCAAGGAACTCTTGCGTCGGCGAAGACCCATGCTGATTAGTCTTTCCAACGTGAATTCTATTTCCCCATGCGCAGCCTGAAACTCTGCAAGCCGATCAAGGCCAACCACGGTATACTCAACACGAAAGATATTCGTAAATCCACGCTTGGGCAAGCGGCGGTGCAATGGCATCTGACCACCCTCGAAACCACGCATCAACGATGA
>CALMVK010000195.1 GCA_937873145.1 uncultured Granulicella sp.
TGCTTGTCGAACGCCTCGTCGATCCCACGCAGTACCACTTCGAGCGGCACGCCAGCCTCTCGCCATGTCTCAATCAAGGCCCAATCCAGCGTCGACAGCATCAGCAGCGACCCGCGCCGCCGCTGAAAACGTTCCTCGATCTCCGTAAAATAATTGAAGTAGTTCAGCACGTTTCGTCGCGGCCGCCCTTAGCTCCGGCGCCGATGCCGCTCCTGCTTGGCCTGCCGTCCCAGGTTCCGCTCAAACACGATCCTCAGCCCCGTCAGCGTTAGTTGGTCGTCCACCACACCGATGAACCGCGAGCCCCCCGCGATCAGGTGCGCCAACCCGCCCGTCGCAATCACCTGCACCACGCTCTCCGGGTCCGCGTCCGCCTTCAGTCTCTCAAGCATCCGCTCCAGAATCCCATCCACCAGCCCGATGTACCCGTAGTACAAACCAATCTGCAGGTTATCTACCGTTCCCGTGCCGATCACCTTGGCCGGCTTGCGAATCTCGATCCGCGGAAGCCGCGCCGCCCGCGTAAACAGCGCCTCCGAAGCGATTCCCAGCCCCGGCGCAATCGCCCCACCAACGAACTCCCCGCGCACCGACACCACGTCGAACGTCGTCGCCGTCCCCATATCCACGATGATGCACGCGCCCTGAAAGCGCTCAAACGCCGCCACGCAGTTCACAATCCGGTCCGCACCCACCTCCGCGGGATTGTCCGTCAGCACCGGCATCCCCGTCTTTACCCCCGGCTCGATAAACAGCGGCTTGATCTTGAAGAACACCTCGCACAATTGCCGCAGCATCGAGTCCAGAGGAGGCACCACCGACGAGATTGCCACCCCCGTAATCTCGGCCACCGACACGCCGCTTGCGCCAAACAAACTCCGCAGCGTCACGCCCAACTCATCCACCGTCCGCGACTCCGGCGTCGTAATCCTCCACTGCGTCACCAACTCCGGCGCAAAACGAGCCTGCCCCGGCTCTGACCCAACCTGCCGAAACAATCCCAACACCATGTTGGAGTTCCCTACATCCATCGCAAACAGCATCGTTCCTGCACTCCCTTACGTCTTTCCCTATAAATCTTTCCTGTAAACGGAGCCGGTGCAGCTACAAGGGAGTGCTCTAAAACGGCCGTACCCCACCGGACCGCACCGTGCGCACGGTCCCTCCAGCTTCCTTGACTCGCAGAAACCCACGCGCATCCAGTCCGCAGGTCCAGCCAGTATAGCCGCCCTCTTCGTCTACCTTTACCTGCTTGCCATGCACCCAGGAAGACGCCGCGGCAAACCGCTCCAGCAGCCCCGCCGCGCCTCGCTCCGGTCTTTCAGGCTCGTGCTCCAGCCCTTCAAGCTCCTGCTCCAGCCGTTGCAGCTCCTCCTCCAGTTCTCGCAGCATGGCCCCCAGCAGTTGCTCCCGCGTAGGCACACGGCCGCTCTCCAAAGAAAGCGACGTAGCCAAATCCCGCAGCTCCTCCGGAAACTCCGTCTGCCCCACATTCACGCCGATCCCCACCACGGCATAGCGTAACTCCCCGCCTCCCGGCTCTGCCCCCGAAACCGACTCCACCAGAATGCCTCCCGCCTTGCGCGCCCCGAACATCAGGTCGTTCGGCCCGCGCAGATCCATCGTTGCCCCCGCCACCGCCGCTACCGCCGCCTGCACCGCCAGCCCCGTCGCCAGCGCGATCCAGGGAGCTTTTTCAAGCGGCACCCGCGGCGTCACCAGCGCACTTACATAGAGCCCGTCGCTCGCGGCCGAGTGCCAGCGATGCCCGCCGCGCCCGCGTCCGGCCGTCTGCTCATCGGCCACCCATACCCCCGCCCGCGCACCACCGAGCGCCGCCTCAAGCGCCACCTGGTTGGTCGAGCCAATCGTCTGCAGATGCGTCACGCAGCCCGCAAACCGCGTCCCCCGAAGCTCCTCCTCCACCGCGCCAAGATCGAACTCAGCCGGCATCGCCCGCCCTCCGCAAGGCATCCGCAAAGCTCCATGCACGCTCATTCCATCCATCCATAGCCAGAAGTCTACGCTGCCGCCACGCCTCCAGCCGCACGCGTCTTCAGGTCAAAGGCTTTGTACGCAAGCGAAGGCAGCCGGCGTTCCGGCACCTTCCGACTCTCCGCCGCATCCAAGCTAATAGGAGCGTTGCCGAAAACAGAATGCCCCTCCGTGTACAACTCGGGTATCTCCTTCTGCTCTCCCTTCCAATCGCCTGCGCTTCCTGGACCGTCACGCATGAGGAAATCTTTCGCGAGCCTCGAGATTTTTGCCAGAAGCAATCCAAAAACGGCAAGTCTCTTCTGCAACGAAAATTCTTCTATCTCTTCACCTGTGAGTATTGTTTCTCTCACTACGTCGCGCTCTTCTTCCTTATACTTACTCGCTTCCAAATGCTTCTCCCAGGCTGGCGAGGCTATCTCATCGCCTGGTTCGCTTTGGTCTGGATCACCAACGTTTACACAAGCACTTTCAATCGGCTGCGGCTTGAGATCAAGCATGAGAACGTCACCATCGCAACCGATCAGGCAATCCAGAAAAAATGGGAAGACGAAGTCCCAAAAGCAGCCCTCCCAGAGCTGGTTCCAGACCTGGTTCCAGAGCACATCCCACAGCGCGTTCCAACCATCTCAGCCATCCAGAGGTGATTCATGGAACAAAGCAAACCGGCACATCCAGACGAACCACGGGGCTTTGGTACGCATACCCGCGGTCTCTCCAGCGAGTACGCCCATGAGCAGGGTTGGGGCCTTGAAGAAGACCAACGCACTCAACTCCCAAATACGCCTCAGGATACCGACGGCGGCACCAACTACGAGTACGGCGCGCGCGACTTCGGCGACGAACCCATCAACGCCGCGCGTATATTTGACTCAGCCTCAACTCCTACCCCATCGGCCTCTCCCGAGCCGGCTGTGCCCCAAAAGGAGAGCGGCAAGCAGCAAGGCGATCCACTCGATCCAGACCCGGACACGCTAACGCCTAGCCCCGACCCTCTACCCGCGCCCGACAATAACCGCCACCCCCACTCCCCGGTAGCACCCTAACTGACTGGCAGTGGTGTAAAAAGCGAGTCCGAACGAGAGCAACGTAGCTCCCTTCTCGGGAAGGAAACAAGCGCTTCACAGGTAGTTTGGGCTTCTCTCCACACCCTTGCACTCCAAACCCTGGTCTCCGAAAGCCGTGCCCGTCACACCTGGCCTATCCCGCCATCGTAGGGCGCAGTAGAGTAAGACAGACCTCCACATGGCGCGCCGCCCATCTCAAAACCCGCAGAGTCAGGCCGTCCAGGCCGCGTCTTTCCACCAGCTTGAGCTGCTCCTTGGCCATACCTTTCAGCGTCCGGAGCTTCTTCAACTCGCCCTTACCCACCGTTCCTTTGTCTACGACGCCGACCCCAAAGCTCGCCAGCTCGACCCCGCCAACCCAGCCCACGACAACGAACAGCTTGAATTTATGGGCGATGCCGCGCTCGGTCTGCTCGCTGCCGAAGCCCTTTGCCGCCGCTATCCCGCCTGTCGCGAGGGCGAGCTAACCCGCCTCCGGGCCGCCGTAGTCAGCCGCCGGCATCTCGGTCTCGTCGGCGCGCGGCTCGATCTCGGCCGCTGGCTCCGTCTTGGGCACACGGCCGAGCAGAGCGCCGGCCGTACCAACGTCGCGCTCTTCTCAAACGCGGTCGAAGCTCTGATCGCCGCCCTCTATCTCGATGGCGGCATTGAAGCCGCCCGCCGCTTCGTAGAAACCGAAGTCCTCACCGGTGCTCTGCCCAACCTGGAGCACTCTGCCGGCGAGCACCTCAACCATGCCGTCGGCGACTACAAATCCGCCCTCCAGGAGCGCTTCCAGGCCCAGCGCCTCGGACGCCCCCAGTACCGCCTCGCCGGTGAGTCCGGCCCCGACCACCAGCGCCTCTTCACCGTGGAAGTCCGCCTGGAAGCCGTCGGCGACCCCCCGCAACCCTCACGCATCCTCGCCACCGCCACCGGATCCACAAAGAAACAGGCACAGCAGGAGGCCGCACGCCTGGCCCTCGAGCACCTCGACCAAACCGAGGCAGCCCATGGCTGATTTCGGCAACCCTGCCGTCCTCCCCAATCCCGTTACGCCTTCCGCCGCGCCTCCTCTCCCCATCCGGGTCCCGCCTCTCCACGCGCGTCAGCCCGAGGCCTCCGGCCTGCTACTTTCGCTTCAGTCGCTCCTCTTCGTCCTCATCTTTGCGCTCTTCCTGATTACCTTCACCGTTCAGCCCATCCGCATCCCCTCCGCCAGCATGGAACCCACGCTCCTGGTCGGCGACTTTCTCCTGATGGACAAGCAGCTCGTCGCACCCGGCTTCACCCGCCTCCTGCCGCCCTCCGGCATCGCGCGCGGCGACCTCATCGTCTTTCACGACCCCATCGACGACCCCGCCATCCACCTCGTCAAACGCGTCATCGGCCTCCCCGGCGATCGTCTCCACCTCCACAACGGCGTCGTCTTCCTCAACGGCGAACCACTCCATGAACCCTACGCCATCCATCGCGCGGCCTCCCCGGACTCCTTCCGCGACGACTTCCCTTCCCTCTCCACCATGGACGCCTCTGTCCATCCCAACTGGTGGATTCACCTCCGCACCCTCGTCCACCAGGGCGAGATCACCGTTCCGCCCAACAACTACTTCGTCCTGGGCGACAACCGCAACAACAGCGAGGACAGCCGCTACTGGGGCTTCGTCCCTCAAACCGCCATCGTCGGCAAACCTCTGCTGATTTACTTCTCCCTGCGCCAGCCCGGCACCGATGAATCGAATGGATCGAATGAATCTAAGGACAGCCTCGCGCCGCTACCCACCACTGCCCACACCAGCCTCGCCCGATGGGAGAGAACCTTCCACATCGTCCACTAGGCGGTGCCCACCCAGAGTAAAGGCTGATCCACTGGGATTGTGCTTCACTCGAACTTAGGAGACCCGATGCGTTGGTTGGCCGGAGTAGGTCTGGTTCTGTTAGCGATCGGGGGCGCGAAGGCGCAGGTCGATGTGCTCGATTCGCCCACAAATTCGAGTCTCCGGGGCGTCTCCTCACCGGGAGCCGGAGTGGCCTGGATCAGTGGAGCGGACGGGGCCGTCTTCCGCTCCGAAGACGGCGGCTATCTTTGGCAGACGTGTGCGGTTCCCCCGGGCGGAGCGCACTTGGACTTTCGCGGGATTCAAGGCATGGACGGAAGCACGGCGCTGGTCATGGCCAGCGGCAAAGGTGCCCTCTCCGCGGTGTACAAGACCACGGATGGATGCGCGAGTTGGCGCCTGGTCCTGAAAAACCCGGACGCGGAGGGCTTCTGGGATGCGCTGGCGTTCGACTCGCCTCGGCATGGGTATCTGTGGGGCGATCCGGTCGACGGGCGCTTTGTGCTGTACGAGACGTCGGACGGAGGAGAGAGCTGGGTGCGGTCGCAGCGCGCTGAGCTCAAGATGGCGGCGGCAGGCATCGGGGGCTTTGCGGCAAGCAACTCCGGGTTTCTAGCCGGAGGGCTGCAGTTTGGGACGAGCGGCCCGGGAGGACCGTGGCTCTATACCTTGGGGTCGAGCGAGGCCCCGGCAACCCGGTTGCCGATGCAAGGCGGAGCTGCGAGCGCGGGAGTATTTTCGCTCGGTGCGCATGTCATGGTCCGGGTGGCGGTAGGCGGAGACTTTCAGAAGCCGGAAGCAAGGACCGGGACGGCGGCGTTCAGCACCGATGGTGGAAAACACTGGGAGGCCGCAGCGGTAGCTCCGCATGGGTATCGGTCGGCGGTGGCCTATGACGCGGGGCACCAGGCGTGGCTGGCGGCAGGGCCGAACGGGATGGATGTGTCGTTCGACAATGGGCGAACCTGGCGTGTGGTAAACGGACCCCAAGGGATGGGGTGGAATGCGATCTCCCTGCCATTTTTGGTAGGAGCGAAAGGACGCATCGGAGTGGTCCGGGAGGAGATGTTTTCAGGCAAGTAGAGCTTGAGAGAACGTCAACGACAAGAGCAATCGCAGGTTCCCTTTGGAAATAACGATCAGGCCTCCAGCAGCTCTTATACAAACGACGGCTTGCAACTGAGCTGCTCAGAAACAAGCAGAGTCGTTCTACAGTTCTACAGTTCTACAGATTGAAGAGCTCACGAAGACGTTTGGTCTGGTTGCGGCTAACCGGGATCTCGGTGCGCTTGGGGTCGTCCATGCGGAGCTGGTAGCTGGACTTGAACCAGGGAATGACCTCGTGAATATGCTGGAGATTGACCACGAAGGAGCGATGGACGCGCCAGAAAGTTTCGGGGTCGAGCACATCCATCAGCTCTTCCAGGGTGCGGCAGTTGGACTGGCCGGCGACGGTGGGAGTAGTGACGAGGATCGTGCCCTCGTCGATTGAGGCGAAGCAGATCTCTTTCTGGTCGACCAGGAGAAGCCGGTTATGGGCGCGAACCACGACCTTGCCGCTGCCGATCTTGGCCGGGGAAGGAAGCTTGGTCTCTTCGACCAGGCGAAGCAGCGCGTCGAGTTTAGCGTCGGTGTCGGGCGAGGTGGAAGCGGGGAGACGCGCGCGGGCTTTTTCAAGGGTGCGTTCGACGCGGGTGCGGTCAAAAGGCTTCAGAAGATAGTCCACAGCGTTGACCTCAAAGGCGCGGACGGCGTATCGGTCGTAGGCGGTGGCGAAGACGACCTGGGGAAGCGTCGTTCGATTGTGGATAAGCCGTTTGAGCACCCCGAAGCCGTCCAGGCCGGGCATCTGCACATCAAGGAAGACGACGTCGGGAGCATGAGTTTCAATCAAGTCGACGGCTTCAATGCCGTTCGCCCCAAGACCCACGACCTCGATATCTGCAGCAGTCTCGATCAGGTACTGGAGCTCCTGGCGGGCGAGAGGCTCGTCGTCGATAATGAGGATGCGGAGAGGCACTTGGTGATTGTAGGCGCGTAGGGGAAGGGACAAGAGCAAAAGGAAGCGCTAGTCGCGGTAGGCGCGGAGGCGAGCCGGGGATTCGTCTTGCTGCAGGTCATGGCCGCAGCGCTTGCAGAAGACATCCGTAATCTCGACCCCGCGGAAGCACTGCCCGCAGACCGGGGCCATCTGGAACTGGCACTGCGGGCAGAAGTGATAGCTGGAGGCAATCTCGGTCGAGCAGTGCGGGCAGCGGGAGAGCATGGGCTGGCGCAGCAGGAAGTAGACGACCGCGCCGATGCCTCCGGGCATCATGATGACGATCAGCATCCACAGGGCCGCGGGCATGTTGCGGCGTTTGACATCGCGGCTAACGTAGCCGACCAGCAGGATATAGCTGGCGACCAGGGTTCCCCAGGAGTAGCCCATCAGCAAACGCATGGGCAGCATCTCGTGCTTATGGTGGGGCAGCACGCCGTGGAAGAGGTACTGCATGGCCGCGAAGGCCGCGACAGCCAGCAGAATGGACCAGACAGGAATCATGCCGAGGTCGTCCGAGCGGCCGGGCTGCGGAGTGAGCCTGGCGTCGCCGGTGCGGCTGTCGTTGGCGGCAAGGTTCTCAGAGTGCCAGGGGAGCCTCATCGTGCGTTGTTCTCATGGTCGACTTTGAAGCTGTTGGAGGGGCCGCGCCGAAGCCAAAGAACGGCGAGCAGGACGACCGAGAGGGGCAGACACCACATCATCAGGACGAGCATCTGCTGGTTGGCGTCGGGAAGTCCGGTGGGGGTGAGCTCGTATTGGTCGAGAATGCTCCAGATGGCACAGATAAGCACGACAAGCAGGCCACTGCTAATGGTGAGCGGAATCCAGAGACTGCGAAACGCTTGCTTGCGGGCTTCAATGGACTTGGCGCGCTCGCGGATCACGCGATGGGTGCGATTGACGATAGCCGCGGAAGCCATCGTGCTAAAGGGCGCGGTGCCGGGTTCCGTTTTGGTGGAGTGGATGGGTTTCGGGCTCATCGCGGTGCTCCCTGGGCCAGGGCGTGGGCTTGGCGGAGACGTTCGACCTCTGGTCTGAGCGCTGCGAGTCCGCGATACAGGCGCGATTTCACGGTCGAAAGCGGAGCGCGGGTCACGGTGGCGATCTCGTCGAGCGACATCTCCTCATGGAAGCGGAGGGTGAGGACCTCGCGATAGTTGGGCTCGAGCTGGAGCAGGACCTCGGCAATCTCGGCGCAATCTTCGCGGCTGGCAAACTGCTCGAGCGGAGACGGACCGTCGAGGGCGACTTCAAACGGCCGCTCGTCGTCGCCGGCTTCGCTCATCTCGTCCAGAGAGGCCATCTGGCGCTTGCGGGAGAGATCGATGACGAGGTTGCGGGCGATGGTGAAGAGCCAGGTGTCGAAGCGGGCTTTGCCGTTGTACTGCGCGCCGCGCAGCAGGACGCGCATCCACGTCTCCTGGAAGAGGTCTTCGGCGATCTCGCGTTTACCGGTGAGGAAGAGGAGATAGCGCAGCAGACGGTGCTGGTAAAGCTCGATGAGCCGGTCGAGGAGCGCGGGATCGTTGCGTTTAAGGCCGCGGGCGATCGCCAGGTTTTCTGCCTGGAGCTGCTCAAGGCGCGCGGTCTCCTCATCGCGAGAACGTGCGGGGAGGGCTGTCCATGTGCGCGCCATCGTCATACTCCGTGGAAGACGGGGATGTTTTGCGGAAAGTTGCAGCAGAGACCAGCGTTCGTGCTTAGTTTAGTCGAAGTATGAGCATATTTGGTTCTCGCTCGGAAACTCTTGGGGAAAGAGGCCCGGATCTCGGAAGCGAGACCTGGGCCACCCCCACGTGGCAAGCTGGAAGGCCATAGGGCTTTGGTTTGGCCGTAGACTGGAGAGATGGACTTGATCTACGGACTGCACCCGGTCGAGGAGGCGCTGCGGGCGGGCGGGCGACGGCTGGAGTACGTGCTGGTAGCGCGGGATCGGACGGCACGGCATGAGGCGCTGATGGAGCTTTGCCGGGCGGCCGGAGTCCGGGTTTCGCAGCAGACGAAGGATCAACTGACGAAGCTGGCGAAGAGCGACGCGCACCAGGGTGTGGTAGCGGCGGCGCGGGAGCGTAAGTTCCTGGGGATCGAAGATCTGCTGGCCGGGCAGGGACGGGCCGGAAAACGTTTTTTTCTGGCCCTCGACGGAGTGGAAGACCCGCATAACCTGGGAGCGCTGCTGCGGTCAGCGGATGGAGCGGGCGTGGATGGAGTGCTGCTGCCGGAACGCCGAACGGCACCCATCTCGGCAGTGGTGGCCAAGACGAGCGCGGGCGCGAGCGAGCATGTACCAATCGCGCGGGTGACGAACCTGGTCAGGGCGCTCGAGCAAATGAAGAAGGCAAACGTGTGGGTGGTCGGGCTCGATGAGCGCGGGACGCCGGACTATACACAGTTCGATTTTGGGAGGGATTGCTGCCTGGTGCTAGGGGCGGAGGGCTCGGGTCTCCATGATCTGGTAAAAAAGTCCTGCGATTACCTGCTGCGGATTCCCATGGCGGGCAGTGTGTCGTCGCTGAATGTGTCGGTGGCGGGGGCGGTGGTGATGTACGAGGCGCTGCGGCAGAAGACGCTGCCGGCGGCGCCGGTGCGGGTAGAGGCGGTGGCCAAGCCGCGCAAGGGACTAGGCAGTTGACGGTACGTTCCTGCCAAAGCGGGCGTCGATCCTCAACTGGCCGAAGGCGTAGATCTCGATCATTGTCGGATGCTGCGATCGATGGAATATCTGGACGAGTGTGCTGCCTAATGAAGTGCAGTGTGCTGATGGCGGCTCTGGCGTTCGCGCCGGAATCGGCGTTCACACAGGTGCAGGCGGGCAAGGTAGTGGCACAGGCTCCAGCGCGGATGGAGGCGGCTCCGGACGCGCTGCCCAAGATTCCAGTCTCAAACGAAGAACGCACGGCGGTGGCAATTACGGCGACGCGGCTGGATCTGCACCTGACCCCGGCCGAGGGCAGAGCCGAAGCACGGGCAACCTTGACGTTGCGGAACACGAGCGGCGGTGCCTTACGGCGCATTCCGCTCGAAATCTCAGGTTCGCTGCGATGGGCAAGCGTGGCGGTGAGCACGCCGGGGGGGCTGGTGCCGGTGGCGTTTACGCAGGCTCCGGTCTCGACCGATACCGACCATACAGGGTATGCGCAGGAGGCGGTGTTGACCCCGGCGGAGCCGCTGGCGGCTGGCGCGTCCTTGACCGTGGCCGTGCTGTATGGAGGGGAGATCCGGCAGTCGGGGCAGCAGCTGGAGGTGCTGGGGATCTCGGCGGAAAAGGCAGCGACGCAGGATTGGGACGCAATTGTGCCGACGACAGACGCGCAGGCGACGGCGCTGCGAGGCTTCGGCGAGGTGCTGTGGTACCCCGTGGCGGCGGCAACCGCGACGCTGGGAGACGGGAACCAGTTGGTGCAGGCGGTGGCGAGGCAGCGGCTGCTGGGGTTCGGAGCGACGATGGCTCTGCGGCTGACGGTGGAGTATGTAGGCGATCCGCCCAATGCAGCGATCTTCGATGGCGAGCTGCGACCGCTTGAACGGGTGGCGGATACAGATACGGAGTTGATCGACGCGACACATGGCGTGGCGACAGTCGAGTTTCCAGCAAGACCGGTAGGCTACCGGGTGCCGAGTCTGTTTTTGACGGCGCAGGCTGCGGTGACGACGGAGGATGAACTGCTGTCCGTGGTGACGGCGCGGCCGGAGACGGTGCAGAGCTACGGCTCCGCGGCAGCGCAGGTGCGGACGCTGCTGGCGCAGTGGCTGGGGCCGACGCCGCGCATGCCGATGCTGCTGCTGGACTTGCCTCAGTCAGGAGCCGGTTCGCGGTATGAGGATGCGGGATTTTTAGCGATGGGTTTGGATGCCGGGAGGTCGAACGCGCAGATTATCCCGCAGTTGCTGACGCCGCTGACCCACGCGTGGTTTGGGCCGGGAAGCGCGGCGGTAGCGCGGCCCGGGCTGTGGCTCGACCAGGGTCTGCCGGAGCTGATGGGGCTGCTATGGACCGAGCGGACGGCGGGCCGGCCGGCGGCGCTGGCGGAGCTCGGACAGGCGTCGGCACTGCTGGCCCTGGCGGAGCCGGACTTTACGGCGCACCCGGAGGCAGTGGGGGAGCCGCTTCCAGACGCGCGGGCCGAGGTGTATCTGCGGTTGAAGTCGGCCTCGGTGCTGTGGCAACTGCGTGAGCTGCTGGGGGATGTAACGATGCGGGCGTGCCTGGCGGGATGGCGGCACAGCGTGAGCGTGAACCCCAAGCTGGAGGGGGAGCCGCAGGCGTTCCAACGATCGGTCGAGGCCTCGTCGAAGCAGTATCTAGGGTGGTTCTTCGCAGATTGGGTCGATCGGGATCGAGGGCTGCCGGACCTGACGATCGTTGCGGCGACGCCGCGGGCGGTGCTGGCGCAACCGGGCAAAAGTGCAGGGTTCCTGGTGGCGGTGGAGGTGCGAAACGATGGGGATGCCGTAGCGGACGTACCGGTGACGGTGCGCGGCTTGACCACGAGCCAGACGGAACGGCTGCGGATTGCAGGACACGCGAGCAACTCGGTAAGGATTGTCTTTGAGGATCAGCCCGAGTCGGTGCAGGTGAACGATGGAAGTGTGCCGGAGGTGCGCACGACCGCGCATACGGTGGAATTGAAGTAAAGCCTGCTTTGTTCGGTGGACCCAGACCTAAAAGTAGAGCGCGAAGAGAGACCCGCGAAAGACGCAAAGGCAAACGAAGCGTTTGGAGCCTTGATCAAGCCTGCTCAATCCGCCGACGGTGCCTTCTTTGTTGTCATTCCGAAGGGAATCTGCGGGTGAATTTATGACTACAGCTCGAGGTAAATCGTTACAACGTTACCGGGAGTGCCTGTCGGAGTGTCTGCGGCGTGGGGTACTTCGGGTTAGCGGAGCGGCGGTCCAAACCTCAAGGCCAGGTTGCGTGGGCCACGGACGGGTGGCGCTCAGGTCGAGGTGGAAGGGAACTTCGGGGGTAAAAGATTCCTCGGAGGAGGTTTCCAGCGCCTCGGGCAGCGCTTCGCGCAGACCATCGCCCAACTGGGGCAGAGCCTCGGCAAAGACCAGCAGGCGCGTACGCAGGACAGAGCCGGTAAGGTGAAGGTGAAGGCCGGCGCGGTCGGCAAGGAGATCGAGGGTAGCGGGAGAAGTGCCGCCCAGATCGAGAGGCAAGGGACTCAGAGTGAGTGCACCGTCGTGGAACTGCCCGTCGATAGCAGCATTTTCAAGAAAGGGTGGTGTGTTGGGCAAGGAGAGCTGTGCCGTGGGGATGCGGAAGGTGGCGTCGAGCGAGGCGCAGCAGGAGAACTGTCCGGAGAGCAGGCCGGCGGCGCCGAGCGATGCGGGAACTCGCTGGCTGAGCAGGCGGAGCCCAGCGAGCAGGCGACTGGCGGGAAGGTTCTGCACGGTGCCATGAAGGGTGGCCGAAGCGGGTTGCACGAGATTGGGAAAATCGCCGGTAAAGGTAAGGGCGGTCGGGCTGGACGCGGAGATAAGTGTCTCGGGCGAAGCATTCTGGGCGTCTGGCATTGCGTTTGGAGGCCAGGAGCAGCGGATGGCCGTGAACTGATGGAAGAGGCTCGAGGCATGGGCCTGGCAGGCCAGGTCGGCGTCCAGGGTCTGCGCGGGGACAAAATCGGCGCGGTGCAAACTGGTAAGCTGCAGGCGGGTTTCAAGAGTATTGCCGCCGAGAGTGCCAAGAATATTGGCGTGAAGGTTCATCTCGCCGCGCAAGCCGGCATCGGCGCCGGTCAGCAGGGAGCTGACAGCGCCAAGAGGCGCAAGGGTCCAGTCGGCGGTGAGCGCGACAGGAACCTCGGGCATGGATTCGGCTTTGCCGAGCGTACCTTGGAGGCGAAGCCGGCCGGTGTCGGCGGGGGCGCTATCGGTCCGGGTGGGATGGCCTTCCAGGCGCAGCTTCCACTGCTCCGGCTGGGGCAGCCAAAGGGCGAACTCGGCGTCGGTCAGCGAAAGAGGGAGTTTCTCAAGACCGTGCTTTACGTTGACGCGGGCGTTGGTCGCTTCAATGTAGGGAAAGCGCGGTGCGGGGCCGATGCGCTGCTGGGCGGTGGGCGCGGCCTCCATGCGTGAGGCCTGAAGAAGAATGCTCTCGATATTCCAGCGGCCATCCGGGCGCTGGACGAGGTTGAGGCTGGCCTCGTCGAGCGAGATGCGGGAGAACTCGACGCGGCGGCGCCAAAGAGAAGACCAGCGCAGAGTCGCGCGGACGGAGTTGGCGCGGATGACGGGTTCGGCGCCGAAGGCAGGGTCTTCACTCACGACGAAGTTGGTCAGGGTGAGAGCGGGTAGGGGGAGAAGCGAGAGGGTGAGGGAGTCCATGTGAACCGGGCGGCCAAGACTGGCGGCCATGCTCGTGGCAGTCTGGCGGCGGAACCGATTGACGTTCAGCAGCGGTGGCAAAACGAGGGCGAGCAGGAGGACAAGCAGGGCACAGAGGACGTAGGCAACACGACGGCGATCGGGAAGACGGATGGGTTTGGGTTCAAGGTCCTCGGGATCGAAGCCGAGCTCGGGTTCAGAAGAAGCGGCAAAAGTAAGTGCCGCAGGGTCTTTGAGGCCTGTTTGCCCAGCGTCCCGGTCTCCCGTAAGGTGCGTCATGTAAAACGGGCCTCCGCAGCCCCAATCCAGATCCTCCCTCTTACGCGGTGCTGCGTGAGGCGGGCACTCGAACAGAACCAAGTCCCAAATTGCGAACACTACTTAATAAGATGAAGAGTGCGTTTCCAACGAGTTTTATCGAAGATGTGCAGGGCGGTGGTAAAAAAGGAACCGACACGCGCGCCCAGATTGGCCTGCTGCTGATCCATTTGGTCGGCCGTGGTCTCAAAAGACCAGTAGTTGAACAACGGGCGGCCAAGAATGTTTTCGCGCGGAACGAAGCCCCAATAGCGGCCGTCGAGGGAGTGCGTGCGATTGTCACCCATGGCAAAGACTTTGCCGGGTGGAACAACGAGATCGCCGTTGACGACGTGGTTCGGCAGATCCTCGGACCAGACTTCAAGGTTGGGCGGGGCACCATTGGCGGGAAAGTCGTCGCGGGCAGGCTCGTAGGCGTCCTGCGGGTCGGCATCGTTTTGTACAGGACGAGCGTAAGGCTCATTCTGCGCGACGCCGTTGAGGTAAACGATGCCGTGGGCAAGGTGGAGGTGGTCGCCGGGAATGGCAATGGCACGCTTGACGAGAACGATGTCAGGTGGATCCGGGGGCTGAGGGTTGGGCTTGAGGAAGACGATCACGTCGCCGCGGCGAATGTCGCGATAGTGCATAAAGAAGGCCCACTTGGTAGGCGCGGCGAACGTCATGCGATCCACAAAGACGTGATCCCCAATGAGCAGCGTATTTTCCATGGAGCCCGACGGGATAACGTAGTTCTGGAAGATGAACGTCATCAGAAAGAGGCCGATGGCGAGCACGGTGCAGATGGAGGCAAGCGACTCGAGGGGAGTCTCGACCTCAGGCTCGTTTGGACGTGGCTCAGTCGATGGCTCGGTGAGTTCGCGGTGTTCGTCGACGATCTCTGTTTTCATGGCACTGCGCTCTCCGCGATGGGTATGCCTTCAGTGTAAGTCCAAGGGGAGTCGGACGGTAGGGGATTTCCTAGGCTGTGCGTCGTCGAAGAATAAAGATAGGAGCAAGCCAAGGAGCACAAAGGACGCGGGAGCAGGTGCTCGGGACAGATTACGCTGCGCCCGCGAGCACCGACCTACTCCCTAAGCGGCGCTTACCCCTCCGCCAGCATCTCCGCCCGCGGATCCTCCGGATTCAGCTTCGACAGCTCCCGCAAGATCTCCTTCGAGCGCTCATCCTGCACCTTCGGCACCACAATCTTCACCTCCACAATCTGGTCGCCGCGCACCCCCTCCCGCATCGCCGAAGGAACTCCCTTCTCACGCAGCCGCAGCTTTTGCCCCGTCTGCGTCCCTGGAGGAATCTTTAGCTGCGTCCGTCCATCGACCGTAGGCACCTCGATCTTCGCCCCCAGGGCCGCCTCCGTCACCGTCACCGGAACCGAGACCACAATGTCATCCCCGGTTCGGCTAAAGAAGGAATGCGCCCCCGTCTTGATAATCAGGAACAAATCGCCCTTCGCTCCGCCGTTCAGCCCTGCGTTGCCTCGTCCCGCCAGCCGGATGCGCTGCCCATCCCGCGTGCCTGGCTTGATCCGGAAATCCAGCGGCTCGCGCCGGATCACCACGCCGGCCCCATCGCAGGTCGGACACGTACTCTCCACGTGGCCCGATCCCCCACACCGCGGACATTGAATATTGAACTTCATCCGCCCGCCCATTTGGGTCACCTGCCCGGATCCATGACACTCCGGGCACTCCGCCGAGCCACCCGTGACCGTCTTGCCGTTGCAGGTCGGGCAGGTCTCCTGGCGCTCGATCTCAAGCCGCGTCACCCCTCCCCGAATCGCCGTCCAGAAGTCGATCGAGACCTGGTATTCAATGTCCGTACCCGCCTGCGGACCGCGTGCCTGCCCCCGCTGCCCACCGGAAAACATCCC